>JAHFUH010000405.1 GCA_023265215.1 Acidobacteriota bacterium | reverse complement strand
TACGCGACTGCGTTTCAGAGCGGTGCGAACCAGACAAATATCGACTTTGCGGTCAATCATGATCAAAGTATAACCAAGAATATCCCGCAGTCAATGCCGGTATTTCTTGGCAGATACCGTTGGACGAAATGCATTGAATTCAGTCACAGCCGTTGTCATGAGCATCTCAAACAGCACGACGCCAAACGACCGGATGTCGCAGCGCTTGTCTACTGCCGATCCGCGAGCATCGGTCCTTCGGTTAGCTCTATGATGAGACGCGCACATCGCCGGATTCTTCCAGCCGGTAGATGGCAGCAAAGTTCGTGTGATTGAGCGAGGCCAGCGGCTGAGCCTCGCGTTTGAAGTGTGCCATACGTTCCTCCGGATTGTTCGCAAAATCCGAAGCATTTTCAGACGCCTGGTTTTCTTGATTGATCTGTACGTCATAATGACGTACAATGGAGCAAATTAGAATGGAGAGCATTTCAATGAGCCGCATATCCAGCCAAAAGTCGGGCGAGAAGGCAGAGCGCCTCGAAGCTCGCATCAGCGCTGAACAAAAGAGGCTTTTCCTGCAGGCGGCAAGCCTGCAGGGAAGAACATTGACGGAATTTGTTATCGACAGTGCCCGGGAGAAGGCGGAGAGCGTTATCCGGGAGCAGGAGTTGATGACTCTGAGCGCCCGGGACCGCAAAGTTTTCATTCATGCGTTGCTTGCAGCCCCCGCTCCGGGCAAAAGACTGCGCACCGCGGCAGGGCGCTACCTGAAAGCAAAGGTGCGCGGTGAAAGGTGAGCCTGCATTCAATTTCTACATTGAGCCACTCGGAAAGCAACACGAACGCGCGGCTTTCAGTTGCGGCGACGATGCCCTGGACCGGTATTTTCGCTCCCAGGCCTCCCAAGATGTGCGGAAACGGGTTGCGGCGGCTTTCGTTCTTGTCAGCAAAGAAGACGGCAAACCTGCCGCGGGATTCTACACCCTCTCCGCCACAGTAATCCGGCTGTCGGATCTGCCGGAGAAGACTGCAAAGAAACTTCCCAAATACCCGAATATGCCCGCAACCCTGCTCGGCCGGCTGGCTGTCGACATGAGGTATCGCGGTCAGGGGCTGGGCGAGTTTCTGCTCATGGATGCCCTCCATCGGAGTCTATCGCAGAGCCGGGAAATCGGTTCCGTTGCCGTGGTTGTGGATGCGAAGAATGAGCAAGCGCAGTGTTTTTACAGGCTTTACGGATTCATTCAGTTCCCAGATCACCTGAGCCGCCTTTTCCTGCCGATGAAGAGCATCGAAATGCTTTTTAGCGCGGAATAGCAAACAGTGCAATGGCTCTTCTTCTACCAGTTGCAAATCCCGAAAACGCATTCGATTTCGTTTGCTTACCGGATTTTTCTCATTTTGTTTGGTTCAAATTTTGGGGAGAAAACCGGATTTCAATTGACGTCTAATTTGGAACCACAGGATTCTCTAAAATCTCGGGATATGCTTTCTCGACTCTCGCATCGCCGCTTAATGCCGTTGCCGCATCGATTACATCCGCATTGTTCTTCACCCTGTAAAACACGACTTTAAGATGCGAAAATTCTCTCTCCACCTCCAGCCCGTGATCCGAAGCAATGGCCGCGACGTCTGCCATTCGTTTTGGCGTCACCACCAAAGTCCCAAGCAGGACTCCAGTAGCGCCCGTTCGCGTATTGAGCACCATTGGGTAGACCACGCTGTTCCCCGCTAGAGCAAGCGACGCAACCGGATTAATCTGGCTGCCTCGATAGACCAAAAACTGTCCCTTGGTTTCAACAAATGAATCCAGACTTGCGCCCACTATGCTAAGCGTCTCCTGAAGTTGTTTGCCTGTGCCAATCTGCCTCACGGCGAAAACCTGGCTCAAGTGTTGATAGGTCTCCTTCTCAACCGTGAACTGCTTCCCACGGACCTGGGCATTCAGGAACTCGATCCGCTTCGACTCCTCGGGATTTTTGGCTTTTTCCTGCAGAAATGCGGCGTTCATAAACATCAGGCATACGCCTAATATCCAACTGTTCATTCCCTGCTCCTTGGGCCACGGGTTAATTCGATATCAATGGCCGTAAATGCGGATAGCCCATCCGGTGAACGAACCGACATCTATAATTGCCGTATCCACCAGCTTGATCGTCCAGTTTCCTACCGCAGACTCCCCATAGAAAGCATTGCTCAACAGCACCATGTTATCCAGGTTGTCGTCAGTCCAGAATCCGTCGCGGCCATTCTTAAATACGCTTCTTGTTCCCGATGGCGATTTCACTTCGATAGCCAGATCGCCCGTATAGGTATGGACTGCTGATACACGGATCTGGACAGCCTCAATCACGTTGACGGTTCCCGCCGGCACCGCCAATGTATGGGAGGCGCCGGTGACACTACTGTCAGGAATCGGGATAGCAAGAGAAGGAGATTCAATCCAACCGGTATTTTTGAAGGTGCCCAGCTGGCCAAGCGCGTATGTTCTTGCCAAATTGACGGCAGCCCCAGCATCCACCATGCCGAAGCCAAACCAGTTGTGAAAGTTATAACCGGCGGCATTGGTCATCCACCTTGGCTCTGCCACATAGGTGACATTGGAAAGAAGGAGGCTTACATCAGCGCGGGTAACATCAATCGGCCGGGCAGTCTTGGCGAGAATGTGCTTCACGTCGCGCCACGTGAGCTCACTATTTGCCTCCAGCATTAAGGCTATTACACCGGAGGTTATCGGCGCAGCCGAGGAAGTTCCATTCATGGTATTGGTGTAATTGCCGCTGTTATTGGGGGCATTGCATTGATTGAATCGGCTACTGCGCGCAGCAAATTGTGAATAGCCGTTGTTGCATCCCGATTGGTCAACGGTCACCATCGCAGGCTGGTATGCGTAGCTGGGCGCCCCCGGCACTATTGCGAAGTTCAGGCCGAATTCTCCTCCGGGTGCACTCACCCAAATGGCCGATCCTGCGGTTGAATAGCTCGACTTAAGGCCGCTTGCGTTCACCGCCCCGACCACGATCTGATACGGTATTGTGTTGATAGGATCAAAGCTTGCGTTTTGGCAAGTGAGGAGGGGGTGAGGACAGGTAACGGAGCCCAAACTTGTGAAACCGTTGCCGGCGGATTTCACGTAAACTGCGCCTTTTCCGGAGCGAAGCGATGTCACGCCGCTGGCGTATTGAGCCTCAACCGTAGGATCAATGGGGAGATCGTAGTTGTTCTCATATCCCCAGCTCTGATTGAACACAGAAACGTCACTGCTATTGGGATTTGCCGAAGAGCCTCCCAGTGAAGCGATCAAATCAGAGTCGGTCTGCACAGAAGAGATAAAATTAAATCCCTTGAGCCGCGCGTCTGGAGCCACACCGATGCCGCCAAGCGAATTCCTGGCCGCAGCAATCAGACCCGCGACGCTTGTGCCGTGATCTCCGGTTGTGCTCGCGCTCGTGGGGTCGGTTGTATTCAGGTTGAAATCCCACGAGCCGTCGGGTATTACGTTTGCGGCCAAATCCTCGTGCCGGATTTCCAGTCCGGTATCCACGACGGCTGCGATTATTCCCAAGCCCGTTACGGCTGTCCTGTATGCAGGATCAGCATTGATGTCCATTCCAGGAATGCCAGGATTGTCTGCGTATGCGGTCTGGCCGGTATTCAACAGGTGCCATTGCTGACCGGCCATTGGATCTGAAAGGCTGCTGATTGAAAATGGAGTTTTGCAGACAATTGCCAAATTAGTGATGTTGGCGCGCACAACCATGCCTCTGCCGTTGTTTACCGTGCAATATTGCGTCGGCGTGCCTGGTTGAGTCAGAACGGTTACATTGTAAGCCGCCCCGTCGACCAGAAACTTGCCGAAGGCGAAAGCGCCGTTTGCGCTGACCGTAAAATTGTCCGACCCGTTTTGGAGCACCAGCGAACTGGAGAGTCCTGTCACCACGCCGCCGATTGTGAATCCGCAGGCCACCTGTACGTTCGTAACGACGGTTCCGGATACCGTGCCGTTGCCGTTGGTCACGGCACAGATCTGTGCGGGATTAGTCGGCGCAGTTTGTACGCTTATATTGTAGCTGCCGCCGGCGGCCACGCCCTTAGCAAAAGTGAAGTTTCCGTTTTCCGTGATTGCGAAGGTGTCGCCATTGCCGGCATTTACCATGGCTAATCCGGTGCCGACAAGCCCCGTTACAGTGCCGCCGACTGCGAAGGTACAGTCCACACGAACGCTCGTGACATCGGCTGTGACCACGGTGCCGGTGCCGCCGGTGATTGCGCATATTTGCCCGGCGGGTTGTGTAAGAACCTTTATTTCATACAATGCATTCCGCTGAAGCTTCGTGCTGAAACTGAAGGAGCCGTTACTTGTGAGATTGGTGCTGTTGATTCCGTTGAGCTGCAACACCAACGTGCCGGAAACACCCGTGACTGCTCCGCCGATTGAGTATGTCGACGCAATTGGATTTGCAGGGGAAGAAGGAGTCGCCGTAGGTGGCCGGCTGCAAGACCAAACCGTTAATACCAGGGCTAAACCCAAAACAAAATAATGGAGCTGATAGACCGAATGAAGCCCCCTTCTCAAACATGGGCAGCGCATCCCGCATTTTCCGCTACGTCTGATAAAGGGCAATATGTCTACTAGCATGCTTTATCCGGCAAATCTCCGCAACGGCTATTACTATAATATCATATGTTTTCAAGAGGGGGGCAAGGCAGCAGGCGAGCTTCGGCCCTTCAGCGCTTGGCGTTTGTTTTACATTGTTACATTGGGGGACATTGGGGGTCGGACCACAAAAAAGTGTTTCTCAAATTGAGGGTAGCCTCATTAGAAGGATGTGAAAAAGGGCCTTGCGTGAATATTTCGCGGCTTTTTTCTGCTTTTAAGACAAAGACATTTCATATTGAAGAGAATGATGATGCACAATTGGAAATGTACTCCGGGAATTAAACCTTGTTTTGGACTCTGACTACACGGAATACGCGGTTGAACGCGGAAAGACACCCAAGATTTATTCGCACCGTTCCGCGTTGTTCGCGAACTTCTTCTGGAACGCCATCGCCTGCTCGGTAATCGCGGATGCAAATCGTTCGTCATTGATGTGATAAGGGAGAACAGTTAAAAAGCCATTGGTCCGCACTCCACAGTCCAAAAACGACCGCAGTTCCCGTTCGACAAAATACGGAACCGGGCGGTCCCGTTCCCGCTGCCTGGCCGGAAAGGTCTCCAAATGCTCGGACACGACTCCGTAAAGAGGATTGTCTTCAGGATTCCTTGGCAATAGGTGGCCTCGTCTTCACAGTGGATCTCCTTATCAAAATCAAAGGTTGTTTATTCCATTTCATCCATTGCTCTGTAATTAAGAAAGTTCCGGGCGCTTCGCCGACTACTTTCTCAGCGACGGCGAAAACGCTCTATGCCGCAAAGAAACTGTGGTCCGAGGCGGCTAAGACCTTCTAC
>JAHFUH010000043.1 GCA_023265215.1 Acidobacteriota bacterium | reverse complement strand
AATCGCCGGGTTGATTTTATCAATATTATCCATTGCTTACTCCCAGGATTCTGAAGAACCACCGCAAGAGCGAAACCGGAGAACCAAGCCCTCCCTCGAATCCCAAATACCCAAGGAGCCTCCCGCCCCGAAACGGAAGGGCGATTATACGATCGGGGTGAACGTTGACCTGGTCCTGACGTACACATCGGTATTCAACAAGGACAGCCACTTCATCAGCGGCCTCAAGAAAGACAA
The DNA here is from genome assembly GCA_023265215.1 of Acidobacteriota bacterium. Taxonomy (GTDB): domain Bacteria; phylum Acidobacteriota; class UBA6911; order UBA6911; family UBA6911; genus UBA6911. The sequence continues at coordinate 17,784 of JAHFUH010000043.1, read as the reverse complement.
TTTCAAGGTTTACGAAGACGGCATTGAACAGAAGATTACCTATTTTTCGCAGGATGATGTACCCGTAAGCATGGGCATTCTTCTGGATTTAAGCGGGAGCATGCGCAGCAAAATGGACCAGGTAAACAAGGCGGCGCTGGCTTTTATCAAAGCAAGCAACCCACAGGATGAGGTCTTCCTGATAGGGTTCAGCGACGAGGCGGAGCTTCTTCAGGATTACACAAGCGATATCGATGAAATCACAGACGCGCTGGACAACACCGTGGTCACAGGCGGCACCGTGGCTTACGATGCCATATATTTGGGTGTCCAGAAAGCTCATGTCGGTAAGAAGCCCAAAAAGGCCGTGGTGGTTATTACGGATGGAGAGGACAGGGACAGCTATTATAAATTGGATGAATTGCTGGCTAAGGTGCAGGAATCCGATGTTCAGGTATTTTGCATAGGCTTTTTAAATGAGATCCCGAACAAAGGCTTGTTTGGCCATTGGTCCAAATCCGTTCCCGAAAAAGCCCACGACGCCCTGAATAAAATTTCGGATGAAACCGGAGGAAAAGCATTTTTCCCCGATAAACTCACAGACATTCATCAAATAGTCGCCGAGATCGCCAGCGAACTCCGCAGCCAATACAGCATTGGCTACTTTTCCAGCAATGTCGCCCGCGATGGAACTTTTCGCCGCGTGAAAATTGAACTCAGCGGTTCCGGCACCTCCGACAGCCACGCTCGTTACCGGCGCGGCTATTTCGCCCCAAAGTAACGGATTCAAACAAAACGCTACGGATTACTCAGCACAGCCGGCGGCCGCGCTGGGTAATCCGTAGGTAACCGGTTAGTTAGCGGGGATAGGACAATAAAAGCACACCGCAGAGACGCAAAGAACGCAGAGCTCGCAGAGACTTAATTTATTTCTCTGCGAGCTCTGCGCCTCGGCGGTGTGCTTTTGGGATTTGGCCTTACCACAAAATCTGCCTATCCTCCCCTATAACTAACGGGGCACATCCGTAGCGTTTTTAATCTGGCAATAAAAATTGCTTGATCCTATAATTGGGGCTTTCATCCGCACTGATTCGGCAATTGCTCTGGGAGTTGCTCAAAATGTTCTTCCCTGTTGTGCTCGCCATCCCTACAAAAATACTATCAAGCAATTTCAATACGTTTTGCCTTCTGCTCGTGGCCGGGCTGGCGACCGCATCCTCCGCCCGGAAACATGGGAAAACCAGGCTGAAAGAAACAGAGACTTTAAAAAAAATCGCATCAATGGTCAATCGTTCGTTGGAACTCAATACAGTCCTGGTTTCAACGTTAGAGGAAATCATGAATTCTTTGGGGATGGACGCCGGCATTTTCCGTCTGCGCAGAATTCCGGAGAATTCCCCGAGAGCGGTCTGCCGTGGGTTCAGCACGGATACGGCTGCGATCCTGGAAGATGAAAAATCTGTGCAACCCCAGTCCACTCCCCTGATAGCCAGCGACGTTTCTCAATGGAACGACAGTTCCCTGGCCAAAGCTCTGCTCAAAGAGGGGATACGCTTCTTTGCCATGTTCCCATTGATGTCCGGAAACAGAATTCTTGGAAGCCTGAGCCTTGCCAGCCGAACGGCAAAAAACATCACGGAATCGCAGAAAGAATTCATTGACGCCCTTTCCGAGATACTCGGGGTTGCCATCATAAATTCGCAGCTTCGCGATCAAGCAAACAAGCTTTCCGAAGACCTGATTGCTTTGCAGGAAGTGAACAAAATTATTTCGCAGAGTTTTAACCTCGAAGACATCATTCAAAGAATCGTGGTCGAGGGAAAACGCCTGGCAAAAACAAGCCAATGTCATCTTTTCCTGCTCGATGATCAGAATCAATGTCTCACAGGATCCGCATCAACCCAGACTGAAAACCTGGACATCCGGACAGTCCGGATACACTTCTCCGATGCTTCCACCGCCATAACCGCACTGGTTGAACGCAAGGTGATCGCCATTGAAGATATTCCCAGAGATGAGAAGACCAAGAGCGTACTGATGGAGACTCTGGGCTGGCGGGCGGCGATCTTCGCCCCTCTGCTCACGAAAGAGCAAGCGATTGGCGTTTTGGTGTGCAGCGATGATTCTCGCGAGCGAAAATTCACTAATGAAGAGATCCTGCGGGCTGAAACGCTGGCGCATCAGGCTGCTATCGCGCTGGAAAACGCGCGGTTATTTCAGATCATTTCGCGTAGCCAGAAGGATTGGGAAATCACTTTTGATGCGATGCAGGATTGCGTATCGGTTCACGACACTACCGGGAAGGTGATCAGGGCTAATGTGGCGCTCGCTCGGCGGCTGTCCACCATTCCGCAGAAGGTAATCGGGAGATATTGTTCCGAGTTCTACCACCCGGAAGGATCTGTTGCCGGGCAATGTTGCCATGCGAATTCGCTGAAGCCCGAAGCGCTTTTCGTAGAGGAAGTGGCTCTGCCGGCGATGGGGGGCGTTTTCCAGATTTCCGTCAGTCCCCGGTTTGATAAAAACAACCGCCTTGTTGGCTCGATCCATGTAGCTAAAGACATAAGCAATGAGAGGCAGCTCCAACAGCAGCTTATCCAGTCTGAAAAGCTGTCCGCCATCGGCGAGCTGATTGCCGGGATCGCGCATGAGCTGAACAATCCGCTCACGGGTGTAATGGGATATTCCCAACTGCTTCAGATGCGAGAAGACCTGGATGACCGGGTCAAAGAAAATCTTTTCAAAATTAACAACCTGGCGCTGCGCTGCCAGAAGATCGTCCAGAATCTATTGTCTTTCGCGCGCAAGCAGAAGCCCGAACGAACCCTTTCCGATATCAACGACATCCTGGAAAAAACAGTGGACCTGAGAAGCTTCCAGTTCCAGGTGAATAATGTCGAGATAAGCCAGGAATTGGACCGCTCTCTGCCCAAAACCATTGCAGACGCCCAACAGCTTCAACAGGTTTTTCTCAATGTCATGACCAATGCCGAACAAGCAATGCTTGAAGCGCACGGCAAAGGGCATCTGACGATCCGAACGAAAACCAATGCTCAAGAATCCCACATCACTGTCGAAATCGCCGACGATGGGCCGGGAATTCCTGAGAGCCGGCTGACGAGGATTTTCGATCCGTTTTTCACCACCAAAGAAGTAGGAAAAGGAACGGGGCTGGGACTTAGCCTTTCCTACGGAATGATTAAGGAGCATGGGGGAAATATTTACGCCCGCAGCAGGCTTGGGGAAGGATCGACTTTCGTCATAGAGCTGCCGATCATTTCACGCCTGGAAACTGAAAACGGCCCGGCGCCGGCACTGATGCCTCAATCACTGCAATTTGAAAATCTTGTGCGCGACAAACGCATCCTGGTCGTGGACGACGAAAAATATATCCTCGATTTCTTTGTCGAGGTATTTCTCTCTTTTCCCATGAAGGTAGATACCGCAAGCGATGGCCGCGCTGCAATGAAGAAGATGCAGGTCTTCGACTATGATCTCATCATAACCGACTTCAAGATGCCACAGATGAGCGGCAGAGATCTTTTCGACTGGATCCGGAAGAATCAGCCGCAACTGGCCAGGCGCATCATTTTTGTCACGGGCGACACCGTCAGTCCCGAAACCCGGTCATTCTTCGAAAACAACAACAGCCGCTATCTGGCCAAACCTTTCAAAATAGAAGAAGTGAAAGAAGCCATCCAGCAGACGCTCAATGCGGGCTGACAAAGCAGAAGCCTGAAGCCGGAAGCCAGAAGAACTGGAATCGCAGCTGACTTCTTGAAATCGGGACTATGCCGGATGCGTTATCAGATACTGTTCTCCAAATTCTGGCTTCCGGCTCCAGGCTTCTGGCGAGAACCAAATTCTCGTTAAGTCCCGAATAGCAGTCCATTTGTCAAGCGACGAGAGTTTTAAGCTTCGAAACCGCTCATTTCGGATCGGGCAAGCATTTCGTTGGCGGAACCGGTGCGGTAGCCTTCCAGATCAAGAGTCACGTATTTGTAGCCCAGATTTTTGAAAAAGGCCGCCAATCGCGACGCCATTTCAGGATTCAGAGCTTTCTTCAAGTCTTCCGGCCCAAATTCCAATCGTGCAAGGAAATCATGATGCCGGACTCGGAAAACACGAAATCCCATTTCTCTGAGTGCCTCTTCACCCCTATCCACCATCTTCAATTTCTCTTCTGTTATCTGGGTTCCGTAAGGGAAACGAGATGCCAGACAGGCGGATGCAGGTTGATCTGCCGTTGGAAGTCCCGCGCGCCGCGAAAGCTCACGGATTTCCTCTTTATTCAGTCCGGATTCCAATAGCGGACTCCGGACTTGGTGCTTTTCGCCTGCCTTTCGACCGGGCCGAAAATCGCCCAGATCATCCGCATTCAATCCATCCAGAATAGTGGCTGCGCCAAATTCTAAAGCGACCGCGTCCAGTTGCGTAAAAAGCTCGTCTTTGCAGTAATAGCAGCGGTTGGAAGGGTTGGCGCTGTATTCCGGGTTCTCCAGTTCATGGGAGTTCACGACCCTGAATGCAATGCCGTTCTGGCTCAGAATCTGCGCGGCCATTTTGCGCTGTTGTGTAGGGACGGATGGGCTTTCGCCCATGACAGCGAGGGCTTTTGGCCCAAGGACTTGATGAGCTTTATATGCCAGATACGAGCTGTCCACTCCGCCGCTGAATGCCACAATGACGGGCGACATTTCTTTCAATAACTCTTCCAACTTTTGTTCCTTGTTTTCCAGGCTCATAATTTTTTATTTTATCATGAGTGCTGCAAAAAGCCGTCTACGTTCACGTCCATGTCAATGTTAGCGCTCGGGGTCGGTATCGGGGTCGGCTTTTCTTAAACGTCGTCTATGATTTGACATGCTATCTCATGATTCCGCTTGATGATTTGTTTCAGAATCAGTTTTGTTACACAAAAGCCGACCCCGATACCGACCCCGACCCCGATTTAATAATCTTGTGCATTCATTCAAACCAGTAAGATAAACTTACAGATTCGAGAGAAATGGGAATAATGCGCATTGTCGTCAAACTCGGAACCTCCACGCTCACCAACGGTACGCCGTATCTGTCTCCGCCCCTCCTGATAGACATTGCGCGACAGATCTCATTGCTGCAATCAGCCGGCCACCGGGTAGTGCTGGTGTCGTCCGGTGCTATTGCTGTCGGGCGCGAACGCCTGGGTTTTCCACATCTACCCAAAGACATTCCGGCGAAACAAATGCTGGCCGCCGTGGGACAGCCGCGCCTGATGGCCGTTTACGAGCAGATTTTCGCGCACTATGACCTTATAGTAGCCCAGGTACTGCTCACCCGAATGGACTTGGCCAGCCGCCCCCGCTATTTGAATGCTCGAAACACGCTGGTTGCCTTGATGGAGCAAAAAGTTATCCCCATCGTGAATGAAAACGATACGGTCGCCACAGATGAAATCCGAGTGGGAGACAACGACAATCTCTCAGCGCTGGTTGCCAACCTGGTGGATGCCGGCCAATTGATTCTGTTGACGGACCAACCGGGGCTTTACACAATAGATCCCCGCGTCGATCCAAACGCGCCGCTGGTGGAAGAGGTCGTTGCGCGGGAAATTCCTCCCGAAATCTGGCAAGCTGCCGGTGGAAGCGTGGCGGGTTTAGGCACGGGCGGCATGACGACCAAGCTCCAGGCTGCCGACCTGGCCAGACGATCCGGTGCCTCCTGCATCATCGCATCCGGAAAAGACGCGGATGTTTTGCTGAAGATCGTGAACGGAGAAAAATTAGGGACTCGCTTCCCTGCTTTAGCAACTTCGATGGAAAGCCGCAAGCGCTATATCCTGTCCGCCCGGCGAGCGCCGGGCCTGCTGAGCGTGGATGAGGGCGCCACCCATGCGTTGAATCGAGGCGGCAGCCTGCTTGCGGTAGGCATTACGGCTGTCACCGGAGCATTCAAGCGCGGCGACACCGTCAGGATTGCCGGGCCGAACGGAAGCGAGATAGCGCGTGGCATCATCAATTATGACAGTCGGGACCTGACCCTGATTATGCGTCGCCCCTCGGAGGAAATTGAATCGATCCTCGGTTTTCATTTCGGTGACGAGGTCATTCATCACAACGACCTGGTTTTGCTTTAGAAATAGGGGACGCTACCCTATTTTCGCCATTCATCATAGCGATTTACGCGGGTTCGCAAAGCGAAAATAGGGTAACGTCTCCTTAGGAGAAATCCATGCTGAAGGAAATGGGCTTGGATGCGCGGACTTCATTTCGCCTGATAGCCAAAGCCTCGACAGAATCAAAAAACCTCGTTCTGCTTGTTCTGGCCTCGCTGCTTGAACAATCGCGCAAGGATATTTTCGCAGCCAATCATGCCGACGTGAAAGCCGCCCGAGAGTCAGGAATGAGCGATGCCCTGATCGACCGCCTGACCCTGACGGGAGACCGCATCGACGGATTGTCCTCAGACCTGCGCCGTCTGGCGGAACTCCCTGATCCAATCGGGGAACGATACGACCAATCCGTGTTGGCCAACGGCTTGAAATTGAGTAAGCAGCGGGCACCTATCGGAGTACTCGGGATTATTTACGAATCGCGGCCCAATGTCACAATTGATGTAGCAGGGCTGGCTGTCAAAACAGGCAATTCCGTCATTCTGCGCGGCGGCAAGGAAACAATGAATTCGAATCACGCTCTGGCCGCACTGGCCCAAAAGGCTCTGACAGAAGCAGGCCTGCCCGCGAAAGCAGTTCAATTCATTGATGATCCCGATCGCTCACTCGTGCTCGGCCTTTTGCAGCTGCACGAGTTTGTAGATCTGATCATCCCGCGCGGCGGTGCCGGCTTGCACTCTTTCTGCCGCGAAAACAGCCGGATTCCGGTAATAACCGGCGGAATCGGCATCTGCCACATATTTGTCGATGAATCCGCGGACCTGGACAAAGCGCTGCCGGTAATTTATAACGCAAAAACTCAGCGCCCCTCGGTCTGCAATGCGCTGGACACTCTGCTGGTGCATCGATCTGTCGCTTCAGCCATGATTCCCCGCGTTGTTGACTTCCTTGGAGCCGCCGGAGTGACTTTCAGGGCTCACGAATCGGTTCTTCCCTACCTTGCAGACAAAGGCCGCGCTCTTCCCTCCTCCATCCTGATTGCAGGCCCGGAGGACTTCGACACCGAGTGGATGTCCCTCGTTTTAGGATTAAAAGTAGTAGACGGAATTGAAGAAGCCATTACTCATACCAATGCGCACAGCATGGGCCACTCCGACTCCATCCTGACTGAAAAGGAAGCGAATGCAATCCGCTGGATCAATGAAATTGACTCCGCCGCAGTGTACATCAATGCATCCACACGATTCACCGACGGCGGCCAGTTTGGCTTGGGCGCAGAAGTGGCCATTTCCACTCAGCGGCTGCACGCGCGAGGACCGATGGGGCTGCGCGAACTGACGACCTATAAGTGGGTGGCCGAAGGAAATTACCATGTAAGGAAATAAATACATTTACGATTGACGATTGACGATTTTAATCATACGTATGCGTTCAATCGTAAATCGTCAATCGTAAATTGATAGGGCGTTGCCGAATGCTGAAGAAGATTGCGTTTCCCCTGCTGTTGATCCTGGTTTCTTCCATTTATTTTTTCACCGCAAGAGATATTGCCATTCTTGATGACGGCGACGCTCTTTACGCGCACGCCGCACGCCAGATGCTGCAAAGCGGCGATTGGGTAACTCCCTATGCAGATGGCGTACGGTTCCTGGATAAGCCGCCAATGATGTACTGGTCCATGGCTGTAGCCTACAAGATATTCGGGCAAAATGAGTTTGCTGCGCGATTCCCATCTGCTCTCGCTGTTCTGGGAATAAGCATTCTGATTTTCCTGATGGGGAAAAAGGCGGTTGATGAATCGACCGGGCTGATCGCGGGCATTGCAGCCTCTTTCTGCCTTGGTACTTTTCTTTTTACACGAATGGTATTTCCGGACATATTGCTCGTTTTTTTTCTGACTCTTGCCCTATTCTGCTTTTTGATCTGGTACGCCGATGAAAAGAATCCCCTTCTGCCTGCGCTGTTCTTCTATGCGGCGCTGGCCGCCTCTGTATTGACGAAAAGCCTGATCGGATTGGTTTTCCCTTGTGCAATCATCTTCATCTTTCTTCTGTGGTCGGGAAACATAGGCCGGTTGCGGCATTTTCATATGCCGGCAGGCATACCGGTATTCCTGGGATTGGCAGCGCCATGGCATATTATAGCGGCGCGCAAAAATCCGGGCTTCCTCTGGTATTTTTTCATCAATGAACAGGCTCTCCGGTTTATCGGACGTCGGCAACCGGCAGACTACGAGTCGATACCTCTGCTGATTTTCTGGGCGCTCATCCTCGTGTGGCTTTTCCCCTGGAGTGTATTCCTGCCGTCAATCAAGCCGGTTATCCAGGGGAATGGATATGATGCACGATCGCGGGCAATAGTCCGGCTAAGCGCGAGCTGGGCTGCAGTGATCCTTATTTTCTTTTCGGTTTCATCACGAATCGAGCATTATTCACTCCCTTTGCTGCCTCCTCTTGCCCTCCTAACAGGCATGGCCATCTCCCCTCTGAAGACCGGCGATTCTCTCCAGGAACAAATCCGGCAGCGCTGGGTCTCCCGCGGGTTCCTTTGGCTGGGAATTCTTGGAGCCCTCCTGGGTGCGGCGCTAATCGCAATCGGTATTGCCTGGATTTTGGGATTCATTAAATCAGGCAGTGACGGTTCGATGGATTTGACTCACTTGCGCGCGTATAAATTCTATTTTGCCCCGCTTTTTGATTTCCCGCCGCATCTTCTTGCTCAGCTTAAAATCCCGCTGATCCAAACACTCGCAGCACTCTCCTTGGGATTGCCGCTCGCATGGCAGCTGAATCGCCGGGGACGACGAATCGGTGCAGTGCTGGCCATTTCCGGCGCGATGATAATCTTTTTTTTCTCAGCTTTTCAAAGTCTGGGAGTGTGCCAGGAAATTCTTTCATCCCGGCAGTTTGGTCGAAAACTTTTGGAGGTTTACAGGCCAGGCGACTGCGCCATAACGGTAGGGGATTTCGAAACTGCAAATTCGATCAACTTTTATACGCCAACCCCGCTTTATGTTTACGAAGGATCGGCAGCCCTCCTTCAATGGGGGTTGCGCTATCCGGATGCGCCCTCCCGTGTTTTGAACTGGGAGCAGCTTGATGCTCTCTGGAATGGCGCCTACAGGACATTTGTCCTGACACCTGAGGACCGTCTTACCGGCATGGAATTATCGCATTGCAATATTGTAATGCGCTCCGCAGGCCGCGTTTTGATCTGCAACAAACCCGTCGAAGCCGGCGAATCCACCTACCGGCCCGCTCCCTGAAATCAGACGGTGTTAAACACAAAGCCAATGACACCAGGAACGGACACAATAAAAAAACGCTTCCCATTTACGGCCAAAACCAAGGGAAGCGTTTTTTGTCTTTCCAAAACGACTTAAAACCACAAAGGCTTCAAGCCTCCGAAAACTACGAATCGCTCATATAGTCTGCGTATTCGCGCAGCCGGTTTGAGCGGTGCGGCATCCGAAGCTTAATCAGGGCTCTTTCCTCGATTTGCCGGATCCGCTCGCGGGTCACCTGGAATTTTTCACCGCACTCCTGAAGCGTGTATTCCTTGCCTGCTTCATTCAGGCCGTAGCGCATCCGCACGATTTCCTGTTCCCTGGGAGACAGCGACTGCAGGGCAGAATCCGTAACGTTGCGTAGATTTTCATTTAAAACCGGTTCCTCCGGGGAAATAGCCTTTTTGTCCTGCACAAAGTCGTTCAGAACCGTGTCCCGGTTATCCGTTATGTTTGCCTCGAGAGACACTGTCTCCTGCGCGGCATCCAAAATCTGCAGGATTTTTTCAGCCGGAGTCTTCAGTTCCCTGGACAGATCAACGATTGCGGGCTCGTGCCCCAGGCGTTTTCTCAACTCGTTGGAAGCCTTCATGACCCGGTTAATGGCTTCAACCATATGAACCGGAACCCGGATTGTCCGCCCTTGATCCGCAATCGCGCGTGTAATGCTCTGGCGAATCCACCAGGTGGCATAGGTGGAAAACTTGTTGCCCATTCTGTAGTTGAATTTATCAACAGCTCTCATCAGCCCGATGTTGCCTTCCTGGACCAGATCGAGCATATCAAAACCGGGGTACGAGTAGTTTTTGGCTATACTGAGAACCAGGCGCAAATTAGATCGCACGAACTGATCCTTTGCCAGCAGCATTTCGGTTTTGCTTCTCCCTATTGCAGACATCAGCTTGCGCAATTCTTCAATACCGATGAGGTGGCGCGACTCGATCTCTTTGAGCTGAGCAGACGCTGTGCGCACAGCCTTCTGATCCAATTTTTTCTTCTGAGTGGCTCGCCATGCCTGTTCCATTGTTCGCAATATCGAATCCAGACTTTCAATAAGAATATTGATCTGGCTTTCCGAAAATTCTATCCGCTTCAGAGTCGCAAAAATCGCATCACGGTCGTGATTCTTGTCAGGGTCGCAACCCGAAGACCTCCATTTCCGACTGCGACGCATGCTTTCCCTATACCGGGTTTCGAGCTTTTCAAGGCGCGAAACAATCCTTTGAACCAGCTTTATCCGGATCTTCGTCCTTTCATCGAGAGATGCCGGACTCTCCGGTTCTTGCTTCTCATCCATCCTGATCTGGGATTGCGCCGCGGGCGAAATAGGTTGAAGCTCATCCGTCATTTCCATCACTTTGGACGAAGCGATGCTCGTCTGCGACAAAAGCCGCAGCATATTGATTTTTGAAATTTCCATCCTCTGCGCCAGAAAAACTTCCTGATCCCGTGTGAGCAAAGGAATTTTGCTCATGCTCCTGTAATAAACAAAGAGCGGATCCATCATGGAGGATGCAGGCTCTTCTTCTATTGAATCCGTCTTTTTTTTAAGTGGGATCCGTTCGAGTCCGAAACTGTCGGCGCGAACTGCCGTCCGTGAAAAAGGACTGTAGGATGCATCCTCCAGCTCTTCGTCTTCCAAATCAACCGATTCGATTTCGGTTTCTTCCAGTAGCTCATTTCTTCGCAGTTCGATCATGATCTGTGTTCCTCGCGTGAAATAGACGCGGGTATTAGAACATCAAGAGCGCGTGCTGCGAAATACGCACAAATACCTTTTTGTATATAGGCAATTTCACCCAATCAATATTAAAAAACGCTGTCCTGAAGACTATCGGGGTCGGATTGGGGATCGGTATCAGGGTCGGTTTTTGTCAGGGAAAACCGTCCACGTCAACGAACACGCGCACGTCAATGTGGACGTGGACGGCTTTTATAGAATCAGTTAGGATGTATACCCCATGCAACTAACTGGCTACATTTTGACGCTTATTTACCTTTTCAGTAATCAGCCCGTTACCTTACAATGGCTTTTTCTGGAGGACAATTCGCATGTTGAATGTTCCATCGAGTCCATCCTTGGGATTTTTGGGCATAGCAGCTCTGGCCATGCTAGGCGCGCTTCTTTTGGGGACAGCCTTTACACAGAACAAACCGCCGGCGCCGGATTCGGCATCAGGCAAATCCGGAAAGGTTCTAGGACTTGCGTTCGATACCGTACAAGTATCCAACCTGAAAAAATCAATCGATTTTTACCAGTCGCTCGGCTTCACACTGAAAAGTGAAACCAATCCGCCCTGGACCAGCGACGAAGCGGCGAACCGCCTCTACCGCACTCCGGGCGCCGCGTTTCGCACCGTGACTCTTACAATTCCCAAAGCTTCCGGACAGGCATTTACTTTATATTTGCAGGAGTTTAAAAATGCTGAGCGGAGCGGCCGTATCGATTTCCCAGCGCGGGATCCCTCTTCGCCCCATATTGGATTGTTGGAACCGGAAGCCGACGCTTTGTGGGCAAAGCTGAAGGCGGCCGGAATGCTCCGCGCGCTTTCCTGGGACGAGAAACTGGTACGCATGCCGGGGCAGGCCTCCGGAGGAATTGCGTATGTGAGGGACCCGGATGGTTTTAATATCGAAATTGTCGGGATCAACATGCCTTCGGCAGGAGCAGGATCTCCAGTAAAACCCGCCGACGCGACGTTGCACCATCTCGGGTTGGCTGTTCTGAATTCCGACAAATCCAAAGCATTTTACGGCGGATTACTGGGCGCCCAGTTTCCCAAAGAGATGCCGGAATGGCTGAGCGGCGACATGTATGATGCAGCGGTTGGAGGGCACGGGTACGTAATCCGGCTCATTAACGGGACATACCCGGAAGCGGTGACGCCACAAACTCCCAGTCGCTTTGAACTGTGCGAATATAAAAACCCGACTCGAACGAACATACCCGATTACCGCTACTGCGATGTCGCGGTAAATTGCGTCGGCTTTCAGGTAGAAGGAATCGACGCCCTGTATTCGCGGCTGAAGGAATCCGGAGTAAAGACATGGTCGGAAGGAGGCATTGTGCGGCTCAAAGACGGGGCGCGCGCTTTGATCGTCAAGGATCCTGATGTTGGGGCCTTCGTGGAGTTGTTCGAAAAATAAGATTTCCCCGCGGAAGCAGAATACGCGGATGAACGCGGAAAAATATGAACAAACTATCCGCATTCTTCCGCGTGCTCCGCGTCCGGATCCTATTTTGCCTTAACTGTAAAATTCAGCGTTTGTGCGGTAAGGCTCGATTTATCAGTATCCCTTACCAGCAACTGCAATACGTAATTCCCTTCCTGCATATCATCCCCTAAAACCAATTTTTTCCTGATCGGGATTTTGCTGAAATTGGTCAAGCCGCTGAAATCTACTTTTTGTGGTTCACCTTTAACCAGTTCGCGGCCATCTTTATAAAGAAAAATCTGGGCTTCCAAATCAGGATTCTTCCCCTGGCGATTTGCATTGTAAACAAGGGCCATGTATTCGAGGCTTTCTCCGGGCCGGTAACTCCTGAGAGCAGGGGTTCGGCTTTGCTCCCGCTGCAGCGCTGGAACGAGCACTTTCTGGGACGGTTCTTTCATGGTCCCAAGCCAAACCCATGAAGCATCCTCATCGTTATTAATGATAAATATATTGGACATCGCCAAACGGCCTTTTGCGAGATCCGGTATCGTCACAAACTCATAAGCGGATCCAACCTTCTTTGACGTTTCGTCTTGAACCGCAATCCTTACGTAATAGGGGCCCGGCTTCCTAATGGGAAGCAGGAGCGAAAACCTGATTCCGTTTTCCCTGATCCACGCGAGGTTCTCATCCTTAACTCCAAATTCGTATGTCATGATACTCGGATCATGCATATAGCCTTTGATATCGGATGTAAGGCAGACAGCTTTGAGCGATATGAAGTTGCTCCCTTCCTTTTTTACTACTTCCAGGTCTTTGGCGTCCAGGTGCAGCCAGGATCGGACCAGGTATCCCGATTTGGCATCATTGATAAATCCGGATGCTATGTTGATTTTCAGCTCGTTGTTATCAAACGGGGAAAAGATTGCGTCCCGCAGCGCGTTGGGTACCTCAGCGGATTCCTCTGCGGTATTGGTCAGACCATAAAAACCATCCCGCGTATGGACCGTGGCGCCGCGCCGGTTCACTTCGAGCATTATGCGATGATAAACCGATTTTTTGTTATTGTTGAAGGTATCGGGATCGGGGGCATAGGACAGCAGATAATAGCCCTTCAATGCGTCGTTCACATCCCCTATTCCATTGAGGAAAAAATTCTTGTTTTCGATAAAGAGCCCTCCGGTTTTTTGGGGCACCGATATCGTCCTCATAGGGGCGCGTGAAAAATTGTAACCGCCGCCCCCTCTTCCTCCGCGTTGGGCAAGCGGAGCATTAGCCGGATTCGACTGGATTCTGGCAATGTCACGGTCAATGGTAGCATCGAGCTGTCGGCGTTGAACTTCCCCGGCGTTCATGGTTCCTGAAGCGGAGGGCGGCGTGGGCGCCGCGTTAGCCGGCGTTCTCTGCATACCCGCGGACGGCATCTCGGCAGACACGGCAGGCGCCGCGATCATGGGAATTGGGGAAGACGTAGCAAATTCAGCACTGGGCGCCTGCGTCCCCCTTATATCCAACAGATGAATTACAACCCCAGCCCGCAGGGCATCATCCGACAGTTCATCGAACTGCTTTAAATACATATTCTCGTAGGCGAACGCAACGTTCGAGTTTGCAGTTGTCCCTCCGAGTTCCGGCTGGGCGGTCATAACTACCAGCGCTTTGCGCCCCGGCATATTTTTCAGGGCGCGGATACCATAGCGCATTGCCGTAACCTGGCCGTCAAAAACAGGATGAAGCTGATCTTCAGGCAAAGCCCGTCCCGCATTCGGCCCCCATTCCAGGGCATCGATTTTGGACAGCAACTGCCGTTTGTCGGAAAGAAACATCTGCAGTGCGCTGTTCCCATAGCTTGTCCGCAATATTGCAATCAGATCGCCCGTCTGCATTTGGGTTTCAATAAACTTCTTGAGACCCATACGGGCAAAATGGAGGTTTTCAAAGTCCATCGAAAGATCATCCACAATAAAGACGATCACCCGGTGCACATCCTCCCGGGCCAACTTGCCCGATGGAACCGGCGGAATTTTTTTAGCGTCTTTAGGTGGCATTGTCGACTTTGGGGCCGGCCCCGGCTGATCGGACACGTATTTACACGAAATAATATCTTTTTGATAGCCGTCCTGATAAATCTCGAAATCTTTTGCTGTCAGGTCTGTGATTTGATGCCCCTTTCTGTCCAGGACGACGGCATCAATCCGGACCTCTTCGACAGCGATGCGGATTGCATACTCTCGTTCATTTTCTCTTTTTTCCGCACTATTTTCCTGACAGTTACTAATTGTAATTGCGCCCGGCAAAAGAAGTCCGATCAAAAGCAAAGCTCGAAATCCGGCAGTTTTCATATAGAGGCCTCGTCCTTATTTGTCATTGCGGCGCGGACTTCTTGCATTGGAGTGACGCGTCCCGCCCAATGCCGCATGATCTTACTTCATATTTTTTCTTGCAACAACGGTATCAATTATTGATTATTGTTAGATCTCAATATCTTGATTAATGACTTAAGATTTTAGTTTTTGGTTCAAAATATTTCGGTAGGAATATTATAGGGCTGGGAACGCCCCGGTTTGCAATCCCGAAAGGAACTTATGGATCATTCTCTGGTTACAACCAATATACAGCTGGATGGGTATAGGGTCGTGAAAAATCTCGGAGTAGTTCGAGGCATTATCGTTCGCTCGCGATCCGTCTTCGGCAATATAGGAGCCGGAATCCAGATTTTGTTTGGGGGAAATATCAGCCTCTATTCGGAATTATGCGAGCGAACCCGCAGCGATGCCTATGAGCTGATGATCCGGCACGCAGAAGAGCGCGGCGCCAATGCAGTCCTGGCGTTTCGCTATGACGCCACTGAAATAGCTTCAGGAGTGACTGAAGTCCTTGCATACGGCACGGCTGCAGTGGTTGAAAAAAATTAGCCTGCAAAGGACACTGAGGAAAGAACATGAATATTCCTAAAATTGCATCCGCTTTTATCTGGATTGTTTTGTCTATAGTCGGGTTCGATTCAATCAACGCTTTCGCGCAAACACCCCCAAAGCAGCAGTTGAATTCGTGGTGGCAGGCTCAGGCCCCAGGTGCGCTGCCCTTCAGGCCAAACGCCAAGAAGCTTCCTTTGATTTCTGTGAAGGGCAACAAATTTATCGATCCTGCGGGAAACGCAGTGCTTTTCCGCGGCCTTTCTATTTCAGATCCCGACAAACTTGTATCGCAGGGGCATTGGAGCAAAGAGCATTTCATCAAAGTGCAGGAAATGGGCGCGAAAGTCGTCCGGATTCCGGTGCATCCGGTGGCATGGCGGGGAAGAACACCGGCAGATTATATCAAGCTTCTCGACCAGGCAGTGGAGTGGTGCTCGGATTTGAATATGTACATCATGCTGGACTGGCACTCCATCGGAAATCTCACGACGGGGCTTTTCCAGGATCCCATGTACGAAACCACGCTCCAGGAAACCTACAGTTTCTGGCGCATCATGGCCAGGCATTACGCCGGTCACAACACTATCGCTTTCTGGGAACTGTTCAACGAACCGACTACGTATAGAGGCCAACTGGGCCCCGTGGTTTGGTCCGAGTGGAAACAGATCTGTGAAAACGAAATCACAATCATCCGGGCATACAATCCTCAGGCGGTTGTCCTGGTGGCCGGATTTGATTGGGCATACGACCTCACGCCGATCCGCGAGGCTCCGATCAATGCCGTTAATATCGGCTATGTAACCCATCCCTATTCCAACAAGAGGCCTCAGCCCTGGGAACCGAAATGGGAGGAGGACTTTGGATTCGCCGCCGCCACTTACCCGATAATTGCCACAGAATTCGGTGGCGCACAGGATGCACAGCCCAATTCCACGCAGCCCGCTTACGGGCCGTCTATTTTCAAATACCTGGAGGGCAAAGGGATCAGCTGGATGGTCTGGTGCTTCGATCCGGAGTGGGGCCCAACGCTAATCCGGGATTGGAATTACACCCTCACACCATCGGGCGAATATGCCAAAAAGCTCATGCTTGACGCAGTAAAGGTGGATTAAACAAAGCCAGCAAAATACAATACAGCATCGAAGCCGGGAACATGGCTGAATCCGCCATTCGTACCGGCTCCGATTTTATTTGCCCGCATTTGAACCTCCAGCCGGAGGAATGCATGAGTAAAATGCCATAATCTCTCCAGGCTCTTTTTCCTGCAACTCTTTGATTCCTCATCTCTTTGAACGCTTCTCCGGAGTTTTGCTGGTGTATGCCTACCGCTCTATTTTATGACGCCGCGACTCCATAATTAAGGACATCTAATCTATTAACGATTTTTCGTAATACATTAGCTCCATAAATCCTGCTATTAGATTTCTAAATAATAAAACCCGAAAAATCGTCGAATGGTGACCCCAGTCACAGAGGGAATTGTTGTAATTCCGTAAAGTGCACAATAAAGCAAATGCATTATGAAAGGTTACAACGTGGTACAACCCAAACAAAGCGGATCAACGCGGGACACATTGCCAAAACATGCACGCCAGCAACGCGCCCCTTATGAATCAGCACTTATCAATTTGTCAGACTCTTGTGCAGCTTTAAAAAAATATTTCCCCCCGATTATTGAGGGGCTCTTGTAAGGAGCGTTATGAATTTCAAGAAAAATCCAACAAGAATATTCCTCGCTTTGGTTCTGGCTGCGATCGCAACGACCGCTTATGGGCTAAACAGCTACCTCAACAACAAGACTGTCGGTTTTGCAGCCACCTACAAGACAACTGCATACCCAAATGTAAGTCCGCTGTATACCTGCGGCCTTTGTCATACAAACGCTGCAAGTCCATCGGCCGGCAATGTCAATTCCTACGGGTCTGACTATGCGAATGCAGGCTATGATTTTGCAGCCATAGAAAGTCAGAATTCCGACGGTGACGGCTTCAGCAACATAGCCGAGATCCAGGCCGGCACTTTTCCAGGCGATGCTTCCAGTCATCCAGCGGCCAGCGATACAACCCTGCCGACGGTCACAGCCTTCAGCATTCCGGCAAGTGCCTCGAATCTGGTTGTGTCTATTTCCTCATTAGCCGCAACCGATAACGTCGGCGTGACGGGATACCTTGTAAACGAATCCGCCACGACGCCTGCGGCGAGCGCGTCGGGATGGTCGGTGAGCCCTCAAGCAACCTACGCCTTTGGGAGCGCCGGAACTAAAACTCTCTATGCCTGGGCGAAAGATGCAGCAGGCAACGTATCCACAAGCCGGAGCGCAGGGACGACAATCTCGCTGCCGGATTCAACGGCTC
>JAHFUH010000404.1 GCA_023265215.1 Acidobacteriota bacterium | reverse complement strand
CTGTTGGATGCCGGAAAGGGTTACTTTGCGGTCGTCCTCGTAAGGTGGCTGGGCGGAACCGGGCACTGGCTGGCAATAGCAGCAGTTGCAGCCATAGCAGGGCACGTATTTACAATTTGGCTCAGGTTCAAAGGGGGAAAAGGAGTGGCCACAGGATGCGGCGCGTTCCTGGCACTTTCGCCACTGGCGATTCTGACAACTTTGGTTTTGTTTTTAGTGGTCCTGATGACAACCCGTTATATTTCGGCTTCTTCGATTGCGGCAACAGCTTTCTTCCCGCTCTGGGCGCACATTTACAACGTTCCAGCGCCGGTGCTTGCCTGGGCTTCTCTTGGAGCGCTGATTATTATTGCCAAACACCACCAGAACATTCGCCGGCTTCTTTCCGGTACCGAGAACAAATTCCTCATTGGAACTCGTCCTAAAGCTAAAGCCGGACTATGAACAGGAGAAGCAATGCCAATCAGCAAAGAGTTGCTTGAAATTCTCGCCTGCCCGATGTGCAAGGAGAGAGTTTCTCTCACTCCGGACGGCGCCGGACTCAAGTGCGTGAAATGCCATCGCATCTATCCCATCCGGGATGACATTCCAATCATGTTGGTGGATGAGGCTAAGGTTGAGGAACGCTAAGCCTCAGGGCAGCCGGGTGGAACTATTGCGCAAGGAATTGGAATGCATTCCTCGCATGCTCCTGGTGCGCTTGCGATCCCTGGGAGACGCAATCCTGACCCTTCCGCTGGTGGAATCTCTAAAACGCTGGCGGCCGGATCTTCAACTGGATATTCTGATCGAGGCGCCCTACGCTTCCGTCTTCACAAATCATCCAGCCATTCATGAAACATTGATCGTGAAGTCTCGGAATTTTCCGGAAGCGGGCGGGTGGTCTCGGATCAAGGCTGTTAGAGAAATACGAAATCGTCGCTATCCGGCTGCAATGAACCTCCATGGCGGAGCCACTTCCAGAATCTTTGTTCTCCTCAGCCGCGCAAAACTGCGGATAGGCGAAGCTGGACATCGTTCGGCGTGGATCTATAATGCGCCTGTGCCTTCATCTTCCAGCATCTGGGGACGTCCATCCCTGCACACAATCGAACATCAGCTCAGCCTAATGCGCTGGCTGGCGCTTCCCCTATCGACCGAACTCGCGGGCACTCTTCACACGGACCCCGTATCGAGAGAGCGGATTCGAAATCGTTTGGCGAAAGCGGGAGCTCTGAATTGCATATTAATACAGCCAACAGCCACATTGGCGACCAAGCAATGGAGTGCAGGCAATTATGCCAGGCTGGGAGATCTGCTGCATGATCGATATGGGGTGCCGATCATTTACACCGCCGGATCCAATGAAGCTTCGGTTTTGCAGGAAATCCGATCCAGCGCGAACAAGCCTCATATTTACTGGCCGGATCTTCCGCTTGGCGATCTTTTTGCCCTTATTGAACAATGCTGCGTTTTTATAGGAAATGACAGCGGCCCGACTCATGCCGCTTCTGCGTTGAAAAAGCCGGTTGTAGTTATCTGGGGATCATCCAATTTCCGAGCCTGGCACCCATGGGGCACGGAATACGAAGCGGTCCTGTCCGATTTGCCCTGCATGCCGTGCCCCGGCTATTCCTGCCACGCTTTTGACAGGCCAAGATGTATCACGGACATTGAAGTTTCGAGGGTATTCGAGGCTTGCGAAAGAGCTCTTAAAAAGGTCTGCGAAAATTCACGGAGTGATAATTGAGCTGCGGGTTTCTTCCCTGGGAGTAACTCGAAGCAGAAAATCGACATAACCAGTATTGGAATGTCTTTCCTGCAGGTAAGCCAGGACCAGCGATTGTATAAATTCCAGGCAACCGATTGCGGCCCCAAGCTGTAGCCGGTTGGTTGCGGGATCCACAATGCCTTTTTTTTCAGCCCCCTCCGGGTTTCTGTAGGATTCAACGATTTCCTTCAATTGCCTGCGCAGAGACTCAACCTGGAGGTCATCAGATTTTTTTTCATAAAGAACTCCTTTGTCCTCTGTCCTGTAGTTTTCGAGCAAAATATCCAGCGCTTGTTTAACCTCTTTGTCGGTCAGGTGACGGGACCGGCGGCGTTCCTGTGAAAGCGCGTATTCCAAATGAGCTATTATATCCTGGTGTTCCATCAGGATTTTTCTGTTTTTTTCCAGAGTAGTCCAGTTCATGCCGTTCAGACGTTTTTTATAATCCTCCGCTTCGTGTTCGCGGCCCGCTTTGAGGTAATCGCAACTTTCGGGACACTCGATTTCCAAAACGCGTTTTTCTCCGCAGCATTGAGCGCAGATCTGATTATTCTTTGCCGGGCAAAATCTCTTGGATTTTCTCTGGTCACACAGAATGCATTTCATAGATAAGCCAGCCTTCAAAAGGAAAACGTGATTTATACCATACTTGAGGGATTGTTCAAAGATGGTGAAAAGACCAAGCCGCCACGCTAGTCTGACAGCAACTCTTTGCAAAGCGAGGAATTACGCCATAAAGAAACAGGCCATTGGGGTGCTTGTTGTGCTATCCGGTTGACTCCAGGGCGCAATGATCGGGATGCGGGCTTTGCGTCCTTGCGACTTTGCGTTAAACAAATGCACCTTGGTGTCCAGAACCCTCGCCATGGAGTCAACGGATAGGCATGTTATAGAGATGACCCGAATTTCAAGGATAATTTCGATGTTATGGAGCTTGTCCTAAAATACAAATTCGAGATCGGTCTGGAGCATCGCGGATTGCGCGGAGGACGCTTCTCTGGTTTCGAGAATCAACCGGTACTTGCCTGCTGGCACATTCTGAAACGACAGGCTCATCGCGACGACCGCTTCCGATTTGCCGGAAAGGACCATCGCCTGTTTCAGAGAAATCAGCCCGGAAGCATATTCTTTCCCCTTTTCGTCCACAAGTTTTGCCCTGGTTGTAACGTTCCACTGATCCGACGGGCCAGGAAGATTGTACAACCGAAACATGAGGGGTATAGCGGAGCCGGTCTTGAGTCTATTCTCCACACTTGGCTCGATCTGGATTCCCGGGTAAAGCAGCGGATCGCTTTCATCGAGCAGTTGAGTCTGAACATTCCGTATCAAATCAGGCAGACTCGATGTCTGCTCGGCGATCACAATGCTGCTGCCCGCAAATGCGCGATCGGGGAGCGCCGGAACGTCCAGAAACTGCTCCACAGAGCCCAGGTTATTGGACTCGTCCGAAATGGCGAGTTTGAGGCGATACTTACCCGGACGCAGTTTAAAGTAATTGCGATAAACTAAAGCTCCTTTACGGAACTGCGGCTCTTTCTCCCTATCGAATGCGATCGGCAGCGTTTCGCTGAATCGGGCTGCAATACTCCCATCTTCGGCATAGGCGGCGCCCATGATATGGAGATCCGTGCTCAGCTGTCCCCCCTTTTTCCTGAACGCGGTCTTATCCATACGAAACCTGGCAGCAACGACGACTCTGGCTCCCGGCGAGGAATCATAAAAATAGACCGGGCGAAAATTGATCGGCAACTGCGCAGCATTGCCGGGAGACGCAACGGCAGTCAAAAGGGCTTGTTCCTGTTTGGCGCTTGCCGATACATCGATGGGGCGCCGGTCCTGGTAGCCCGGCGAATGCTTTAGTGTGACTCCCTTCAATTCTGTCCGGACCTCCAGCTTGCGAAAAGCTCCGTCGTGTTTCGGATTATTGGATTGAAACCCCAGAACGTAGTAGTTGCTGACCCGCTGGTCCAGTTTTTCAAGCTCGGACTGAATATCTCCATCCAGGAAAGATCCGCCGGTTGCAGACGTGAGAGATCTCATAGAGATTCCAGCCGGAAGTGTGCCCGATTCTCCCGGATCCATCGTGTAGAAAATCACATCAGAATTTCTGGCTGAACTCAGAACTCCTGCATAAACAATATCGATGTCTGGGGTGTCGGGAGAAATAGCACCTGTCTTTGTGTTGGCGGCGAACCCCCTGCCCCGGGCTCCAACTGTAATTGGAGAGGAAGCGGGAGTAGAAGAGGGCTGGGAATAGACCAGAACCGTTTTTTGCCCCTTGATCCGTGCAACGGAATAGTTGATTTGTTCCAGAGCCCGCAGCAGGCTTTCAAAATACAAGCCGCCGCCTGTGCCAATAGTTCCGGTCGATTGCTCAATCGCTCCCAGCACTTCATCTCGATCGCTGGTGAAGTTTTGAAGGACCTTCATCGACATGCTGTGGACAGCTATGGCGAACAGGTCCTGCGGCCTCATGTGCTCCCGAACAAATTTCCGGGCGGAATCGCGCGACGCCTTTATATATTGCGGCAGGATGGAGCTGTCGTCGAAAACGATCAAGACAGTCTTGCCACGATGCGGTGTGCTCTCGGCAATGGGATTCGATCCCAGAGAAGCCCCCTCGGATTCAGCATTTACTTCATCAATGCTGAGGATCTCCTGTCTCTTCCCGTCTTCATAAAGCTCGAAGTCTTCTTTTTTTAGGTTGCGTACAGGAGTTCCTTTTTTATCCAGGACAAACACTTCTGTGGTTGCCAGTTCCACATCGACGCGGAGCTTGATGGAGCCGTCGGATTGAGCGGATGCACAGGGAAGAATAGAGGCAAGTGCGATAGAGCACAGCAAGAGAAGAAATCCCAGCTGCCGGAATTTGCCTGCCATATGATTCCTTATACGAATATGTTTAAAAACAGAATTGCATGAAGGGCGTCCTGTTTATGCAATTCCGATCTTGCCTGCCCTATTCGAGATATGAGATTGATAGGATCCGCAGTCACTATGGGATTTCCACAAATTTTGTTACGGAACCCATTTTGCCCTGCGCGTTTTCGCGCACCACGGCCTTTATCTTGTAGCGGCCAATCGGGAGTTTCAACTCAACCCTGGACTGGAGCCCACGCTCCTGAAGGCCGGCATAACTACTTTCCAGCAACTGGAATTCGATCGATTTGTCGAGCCCGCTGATGTAGCGGTCGGTTTCGTCAAAGGCAACCAGAACCAGACTGATTTGATCCTTGCGCCTGTCGTCCTCTTCCGTAAATCTCAGGCCGCGAATGTTAACGTTGGTTATTAATGAGACTGTGTAAGTGGAATCATCCTCCCGGAAATAATTGTAGGAAAGAGTCATAGGGATTTGATTCATGTTGCCGGGGGCGTCCAGCGCTTCCATGATGTCTTCTTTTTTGCTGTTTTGAAAAATCAGCTCCTCTTTGGGAACGTAATAACCTTTTCGGTAAGTCAGCTCCATGCCCGGACGAGTCACTTCCAACTTGATATGATGACGGGCACCATCCGGTTTATGCGGAGGCATCGCATAGGTCAGGATGTAGTAAGAAGAATGGCGGTGGGCGATACTCTGAAGCCCGGCATACAGATTGTTGCCGCGCGGGAAAAACTGGCCTCCCGTTTCAGAAGCCAGCTGAACCAGCGGTTGTTCCTGCGATTCCCGGTTCATCTCAAATGGCAGAGT
>JAHFUH010000403.1:3591-5451 GCA_023265215.1 Acidobacteriota bacterium | reverse complement strand
AACTGATAATGCGAAAAAGGAAGAGAATTCGGCGCAGCGCATAGGTGGAATTATAGCCAAAATACACGCACTCTTTAGCTTTGATTCTGGAGATTATAGGTCAACGGCAGTACGGAATCACAAAAAAGAGAACGCTATTGCGGCAAGCTCCCCCGAAGTCCCGTTCGAGGAAGCGTTCCCTGAACGACTAAAAAGGGCAACCTTTAAGCCTTCTCGACCGGCGCACCCGTCTCATAGGCGCCGAATTCACCGGTGCCACAGGATTTTTCTCCGGGCTTTCATAAAGAACCCGGCTCTTGGCGATCTTTAAGACGCCATCCCTGCAATCTGTCAATTGTATTATTCTGGAACCGGCTTTCAGAAAAGACCTTACCTCCTGTGCAGCGAAATCAAGTACCTGAACATAATTCCGGAAACGCCTGCCATTTAGAACTGCCGCATTCCCATGGGCCAGAACTAATTCGGAGTGCTTTCCCGCATCCGGCTCTTTGGGAACCAATTCAATTGCGACATCCAGATCTCCAATTGTGGACGATTTGGTGAGGAAGCTGCCAAATAAAACCACTTTACTGACCCGATAAAGAAATCTGCTGGCCTCATTTACTTCCCTGACACGATCCATAAATTCGCTCAGTTTTTGTTCGGCCGCTCGCCGGGACACGGGTGCGGAGAAAAGGGCATTGCTGAGCGCTCCTCCCTTAATCGTATTTTTCCAATTCCTATTTGGGTCCGGAGCGAAAGTATTTTTCTCGATAAATCCCTGCTTTTCGAGATCATTCAGCAATTTCAAGGTGCTTCTTTCATTGAGACCTAAATTCTTAGTTGCCTCATCGACAGATAGGGACAGCGTGCTTTGGCGCAATAACTTTCGAATCTGCTTGGCAGGAAAGCCCGCAATGACATCATCTGGCCGGATTCGCATATCCGCTATATGAACACCAATTAGGTGCATATTTCAATTTTTCCTTCCAAATTGCAGAAGGAATTGATCTTCCTGACAGGCCTTCTTCGGCTTCGAATTGCCATATCCGCCGATAAAAATGTCAACGGCAAAGGAGGCCGTTGGCTATGGCAAAATCCCGGAAAAAGGGTCACGCCCCAAGAAAAGTACTCAGATCCTGGATTTAGAGCATTCAAAAATTGCGGTGCTTAACTCCCTTCCTGCCAAGGCATCTCAAGTATCCTATGAATATGCAATTGACGAATTCATTTCCTGGTATTGGTCGGAACCGCGACTCGCTTTCAATCGCACCGTTGTACTGCGCTATCGCTTTTTCATCGAGCAGAAGAATCTCGCCCCTTCTACCATCAATGTTCGCCTCGCGGCCATCCGCCGTCTTGCCTACGAAGTGTCAGATTCCGGGCTGCTGAGCCCAGAATTGGCCGCCGGCATTGCCAGAGTCAAAGGCGCTAAACGGTTGGGCATTCGAGTCGGCAATTGGCTGACAGCCGATCAAGGAAGCGCTCTGCTCCAAGGCTCACGATCAGAGACTCTGCGCGGCAAGCGGGAGCATGCAATCCTTTCCGTGCTTCTCGGCTGCGGACTTCGTCGCGCGGAAGCAGTCACAATTCGGATGGAAGATCTGCAACTTCGGGAAGAACACTGGGTTATTGCCGATATGATCGGAAAAGGCAGGCATATCCGGACTGTGCCCATGCCTGCTTGGGTTAAGAAATCCGTCGATGAATGGACCACGTCCGCTGGAATTTCAGAGGGAGTGATCTTCCGCAGAATTAACAGAGTGGGCAAGGTCTGGGGACCTGGAATCACGTCGAAAGCAGTATGGCATGTGGTCAAGGCAGCCGCCAAGCGCGGTGGCCTGCAGAATCTGGCTCCTCATGACCTCCGCCGCACGTGTG
>JAHFUH010000403.1:0-3581 GCA_023265215.1 Acidobacteriota bacterium | reverse complement strand
CATCTTGCCGGCGGCGAACTGGAACAGATTCAATTTCTGCTAGGTCATGTTTCTATTCAAACAACAGAGGCGTACTTGGGCTGTAAACAGAAACTCAGGCATGCTGTGAATGACAATTTGAGATTGAATGGATTGCCCGAGGTTGCTTCAAGTTCAAACTAATAAATTGCTTTCTGTGTCTCCTCTTGCCGTGAGACAATTGGATGGATCGAGAGAGCTGGCGGGATCTCGCTGACGCGCAACTTCATCTGAGTGGAGGTACGGACGTGGATACGTGGAAGTTCTTTGCAATCACTCACACCGATCACGTCGTCTGCAACCCGACGAGCATCGGCAAGCTCGACGAGCTGATCGCACTCCTCGACCTGCTGCCCGGGCTACGCATCCTCGACATTGGCTGTGGCAAGGGCGAGTTGCTACTGCGTATCGCGGAGCACTGCGACAAACGCGACAGCTGCGGGAACGGCCTCGACGCGGTGGCAATCGACATAAGCCCTTACTGCATCGCCGACCTCCGCGACAAGCACAAGCTCCGTGCTCCAAGGGCCCGCCTTGAGCTGCTCGAGATGGACGGCGCTGATTACAAGGCACCGCCCGACAGCTTCGACCTGGCAATGTGCGTCGGTGCGAGCTGGATATTTGATGGAATGGAGCGAACGCTTCGCTACCTGACGGCCGCGACACGTTCGGGCGGGAAGGTGCTTGTCGGCGAGCCGTTCTGGATCGCCGAGCCGCCCGCCGAGTACCTCGAATTCTCGGGCCTCAAACGCGACCAGTTCGGAAGCCACGAGAACAACGTGGCAGCAGGCGTTGCAGCCGGGCTTAATCCCTGGCTGGCACTTGTGAGCAACAGCGATGAGTGGGATCGTTATGAGACACTCCAATGGCGAGCGGCCGCTCGATACGCGCTGGCGCACCCGGAGGACCCGGACATGCCGGAGCTTCTCGACCGAGTCGAGCGCAGCCGTCGCGAGTACCTGCGCTGGGCGCGCACGATCCTCGGCTGGTCTCTGTACCTTTTCGCGAAGCCCTAAGTGCGACTCCTGAGACTCTACTGTTAGACAGTTCAGTGGCAAGACCCTGATTGGAGCTGGCAATTACCAGAGCTCGGAATCGGCAGAAGGGCAAGTTTCCTCGACCGGACTTCCTGTGTTATGTTCTTTAGTGGCCGAACCGGACTTGCAAAGGCTGAAATCGATATAGGATCAGCTCATTGCCACCACTTTTGTTCCATTAATAATAAACCTCTCCGTCCGTGACTAGCCGCGATCTTCGGCGTATTCAGCGGCCCTTATATCAAATCCGCAATTTTCAATTTCGGAGTCCAGGATAAATCCAAACACTGAAATTTGCAGTCCCGGCATAAAGCTTGTGCGTTACGGGATCGAGAGCCAACGCCGTAATATTGGCATCGGTAAGCCCTTCGTTCATCGCGACCCAGCGTTTGCCGCTATCGGTGCTTCTGAACACACCGCAACCATACGTCCCGACATAAACTGTGCTTGGATTTTGCGGATCGACTGCCAGCTTCGTTGGATTGCATCTCTGCACGGCCTTGAATAGGGCATTGTATTGCTCCGGTTCGTTGCTGGAGGCAATCCAGCTTAAGCCGCCGTCAAGACTCTTGAATACCCCGTGATTAGTGCTGGCGAATATAACGGATGAACCTTGAGGCGCGATCGCGATATCGGAAACTATATAGTCACCAATTCCGTTCACGACACTCCAGTTTTCCCCGCTATCCGTGCTCCGGAACATTCCCTTAAAGCTTATTCCGGCAATAAGGTTCGCCGGATTCTGCGGATCGATGACAAGGTTGATAATATTTACGGGCAAACCTCTGCCGGCAGCGGCAGTCCATTTTGCACCGCCATCAACGCTTTTATAGACACCGTCTTTCGAAGTCCCGACATACAGAATGGCCGGATTCTGCGGGCTGATTGCGATGGCTTGAATCTCAGGATTTGCAGCCGGATCAATTACCAACTGGCTCCACTGCGCCCCACCATCGGTGCTTTTGAAGAAAGGATTCGATCCGGCATAGATTGTATTCGGATTCTGCGGATCGATTGCAAGATCTATTGATTTCAGTCTAGCCCAGCTGATGTCCTTCCAACTACTACCACTATTTGTGCTTTGATAGAGCTTTCCCCAGTGCTCCGCATAGAGGATTTCAGGCGACTTCGGATGAAGCGCCAATTGTCCGATGGTTAATGCGGAAAATCCCCTGTTTGCAGGCTTCCAGTTTATTCCGCCGTCGATGCTCTTATAAACTCCCATGCTGTCGGTGCCCGCATAGACTATGTCTGTATTCCGCGGATCAATGGCGAAACAGTTGATCAAAGGGGCTGTGGAGGCTGGATAGACGGTCCAGGCGTCGCCGCCATTCGTGCTTTTGTACCCTACAAAATTGCTGGTCAAATAGAAGATGTTCGGGCGTTGGGGATCGATCAACAAAGTCTTCGCGCCTCGAGGCCCGCCACTTCGCTGGCTGCCTCCTATAGTTGTCCAGTCGGCGCCGCCATTCACACTTTTATAAATACAGGGCGCGTTCCATACGGTGCCGGCGAAAGCTGCGTAAACGATTTCGGAATTCTTCGGATCGATAGCCACAACCGTGAAATCGGCTTGAGGTCCTATTACGTTCCAGGTGGATCCGGCATCGCTGGTTTTATAAATTCTTCCGGGTCCGGGCAAGATCGGTGGTGAATTGCTCCCACGCGCTGCTGGAACCCTGGCAGCCATTTCCTGTGTAATTCCCCGTGTGCTTGCGTAAAGTACTGCTGGATTCTGAGGATTGATGGCCAAAGAAGTGAT
This sequence comes from Acidobacteriota bacterium, assembly GCA_023265215.1. GTDB lineage: Bacteria > Acidobacteriota > UBA6911 > UBA6911 > UBA6911 > UBA6911. The sequence goes on along the minus strand of JAHFUH010000403.1, from coordinate 764 downwards.
ACCCGAGAATGAGATCTCACCAAATTTCCAGTTGGTGCCGCCGTCGGTGCTCTTATAAATTTCATTTTTTGAAGTCCCGGCATACAGGACCGAGGGATTCCCCGGGTCAATTACCAGCGCCATAACCGGGACATTCCGGATAGTCACGCTCCAGCTGTCCCCGCCATTTGTGCTTTTAAATATTCCTCCGGAGGTTCCAGCGAAAACGATTGCGGAATTTCGCGGATCGATAACCAGAGCGTAGATCCCTGCGTAGGGAGCTGTGTTAAGTCCTTTGCCTGCGAAATACCAGCTGTCCCCACCATTGGTACTCTTAAAAATCGTGCCGGTTGACGCGGCATAGATTGTAGCCGAATTATGAGGATCGACCGCGATTGCAGATATCTGGCCTCCATCCGGACCCAGACGGGTCCAGAGACTTTCCGCATAAACACTCGGGATCATCAACGCCAGAACTGACAGGAACAAGGCAGGAAATTGTAAAGCGTGGCTGAGCCAATCATTCGAGCTTAGATATCTCCCCATGATTTTCCCCCGGCTGTTTGTAAATTTAAGAAGACAGAATGATTCTATCTTAAATAAAGACGCGGGATATTGGATTTTCTATCTACTATTTTTTGGGAAAACGCAAGTATTCTAAATCGACAGGGTGTAATTGGAAGTGCGAGTCATGCTTTCCTGGGGGATTCAGCCCTGGGAACGCCGCCGTCTCGGCGGCAAGCAGTGATAAAAGACATGCATGAAGCGTTTCGTACGCATTTTGT
>JAHFUH010000402.1 GCA_023265215.1 Acidobacteriota bacterium | reverse complement strand
GTCGGGATGAGATAGACCAGTGCCACAATTATCGGAGCGATCAGCAGCCATACCATCAAAGCTCGCATGGTCGCGGACCACAAATCGATAATGGTTTCACAGAGGTCTTCCTTCATCATGCGTTGGATTAATTCCGAGGATAAATTGAGGGATTTTGCGCCAAACAACCATTCGCCAGCCCGGATGAATGGGATCAGCAAAGCAAGCCGAAGAGGATAAACAAAATAATTCACAAGCTGGATAGCCGGGAGATTCAGGCGAAACAGAAACGCTGCTACCGTGCAGAGCAGAGTAGTGGTTCCGAGAGCAGGCACCAAACCAAGAGCAATCCCCAACCCAATGCAAAGGGCAAGCCTTTCCGGAGTGATGCCCATTTTAAGGAATTCTATAAATTTTTTCTTGGCAGTTTCCAACACATCCCCTTGTTTTGCTGGGATCCAAATCCGTCTATGAAGCTTTTTAAAAGCGAGAATCCCACTTTTTTGAACCACAGAAAACCAGTCTTAATGCCAGGACTGTTTTTGGAGGTTCTGCAGCATCTCCGCAACCCGACGGGCATCCAGTACCGGATCGACATCCTTTTCTATAGCACGGATCTTAAGATCAGGACCGATAATATATGTCCAACGTTTTGACATATTTACCACGGGCATCTTGGTCCCATACGCTTTGATTGCATCAAGTCCAGGGTCGGCCAGCAGCGCAAAGTTGAGGTTGTGGTTCTTTTTGAATTTCTTAAGGGCTTCCACACCATCAGCGCTGATGCCAAGGATCTCCGCTCCCAATTTGCGTATCTGTGAAATATTGTCGCGGAATGCGCAGGCCTGTTTAGTGCATCCCGGCGTGTCTGCCTTGGGGTAGAAATAAAGCACTGTCCATTGCCCCTTGCGTGACTGCAAGTCAAAGCTCCCCCCTTCGTCGGTTGTGAGCTTTAAGCTTGGAGCCGGATCTCCCAATTTCAGATCGGAAGCATGTCCAAATATCCCAAATCCCAGAAGCAAAGCCACCATCAGCATTATCCTTTCCATCAGGCAAATCCCTTTTAAAAATTACCCATAGGACTTATAACACCTGCCTTTCATAACGACAATTCATGCATGCTTTTTGCTTTGAATTGTCGAAGTAATGGATGTTGAAAAAACAGATGCGGCGGAACTGGATCAACTCCGGGATCGCAAGCGTGACAGGGGGCCTCATAGTTCCAGGTGGAGCACGACACGGAAAGATTATCTGAGATCCAAATCGCTGTGTACATCAATATGAAAGGTCCTGGTTTTAATTATTCAACGCCGATCTCCCGCTTTTTAAAGCTATGCCAAACCTGGATCTTTCCTCCTCGGATGATGGTTGCCAATGCATTTCCTTCAGCACTTCGGCAGCTTTTGCTCCTAAATTGTCTTCTGCGAGCACTGCCACAAGCTTGGGAATAGCGGGTTCGCCAATCCTGGAAAGGGCCGTAGAAACCCAGAAACTAACATAGCTATCTTCGTTCTGCAGGGCTTTGATCAATGCATCAATTACTTTTGGACCTCCGATCTCGCCCAAAGCTTCAGGCGGAATGCATTTGTGTCGTCGACTCGCTGTCCATTAATGGCAGTCACCACGTCACCGCGCTGCAACCCTGCTTTCGCAGCAGGACCACTCGGTTCGATATCACTCAACAGAGCGCCTGCGGTCTCCTTTATGTTAAATGCTTTTGCAATCTCAGGCGTCACCGGCTGAATCCAGGCGCCCAGATAGCCTCGGGTAACTTTGCCTTTCTTCAAAATCTGATCCATCACCTGTCTGGACATGTTTACGGGAATGGCAAAACCAATACCCTGATTTCCGCCGCCGCCCTGGCCGGAAAGTATGGCAGTGTTGATGCCGATCAAGTCGCCGTGGAAATCCACCAATGCTCCTCCCGAATTGCCGGGGTTAATAGCTGCGTCGGTTTGAATGAAATCTTCGTAATCCTCAATAACAGGACTGCTCCGTCTCCGATCGGGATTGGGCAAATCAGCCCACCTTCACCTTGATTTGCTTCGGCTTTGATTTTTCCCCTTTGGGCATCATGATCGTCAATACACCGTTCCTTGACTCAGCTGAAATTTTACTTTGATCCACTTCATCGCTGAGTTGGAATTGCCGGTAGTAGTTCTGCAGAGTGAATTCCTGGCGCAGCACATTCGCCAGCTGTGTGTATTTTGCTTTGCCCTTGATGGTAAGGATATCGTCCTCGACATTGATTGCGACCCCGTCTTTATCCACTCCGGGCAGGTCCGCGACCACAATCAGGGAATCTTCATTTTCGAAAATATCCACCGGCGGTGCTATGTAGATAGCTTCATCCCTCGTTGCCAGAGATTTCTCTTTCGTTTTATCCGGGCTTCCCGCCTTTTCAGTTGTGAGAGCAGCAGTTTGTTCGGCCATGGTTTTTACCTCCTTTCGATGGTTTGTTGATCTCAACTGACTTTTACTGCAATTTGCTTGGGCTTAGCCGCTTCAACTTTGGGCAGAACTATCTTAACCACTCCGTTGGTGTAATTAGCTTGGACATGATCGCTTTCTATGCCAGCGGAAATGGATAGACTTCGGGTAAACTGCCCTGCCGCCCGTTCACTTCGATGGATGTACTCGGATTTGATATTCTTGGGCAGAGGCCTTTTCTCACCCGAAATAACAAGCTGATCGCCGGTAACCGAGACGTTCAGAGTTTCGGGATCGAGTCCCGGCGCCAGCGCGTCGACATAAAAGTTGTTATTGTCCTCGCTGATGTTGATCAGGGGATAAACTTGTGAAGCTCTGCCTGGAAGAAATGAGATCCTTGAGAATGGAAAGGTCCACGAGGAAAGACCGCCTTCACCCAGGATCCCGTCGATTTCCCTTCTCATTCTCGCCATTTCCTCCAGAATGTCTAATGACCTAAGGCTCATGGTTGACCCTCCAATCTGAGTTTTGTTTCTATCAATTTTTTCCGGTTTTTTAATAAGTTTTTAGAGCCATTTTGTCAAACTACAGCACCAAAATTTTTCCGCCGACATTTGAAAAAGCTCGTAGATCCAAATCAATTGCCACTCGACCGCCTTCCAGTCCACTTTTTTCCGCAGAATCCGAATGGAGGGGAAAAGTTCAATGACCGGAGAGGGATACACGCAGACAACTGTCCGCGGAAAATTCCGCCCGGTCCACCCCCTCCCCCTTTACTGGCGTGGATGGAACGAGAACCGAAAATGTTTTGTTGCGAAAAGGGCGAATTGGGCAAATGAATAGGGTAAGGGAGCACCAGGAAGGACGACCTGCGATCAAACTCCCTAGTTCTTACAGGTTCTTTCTCCAGAGAGCGAAATTGAGTGCCGTAGCGAAGCTGACCCATAACCAATATGGCACCATCAGCCAGCCGGCGACCGGGGAGACCCTCCAGAAGAATATGATCGTCATCAGGATGGCAGCCCACAAAGGGAGGCTATCCAGCAAACCTGCCAACGGATTATTCAATCCAAAGAAAAGGGGGGACCACGCGGCAGTGCCCATCATCAGATAGAGAAACGTCCAGACCGGCCCAAAAACCCAGGAGGGGGGATTCCAGGAAGGCTTGTGTATCATTGGATACCAGCCGCACACCGGGCCGGACGTAAAGACCGCCCCAAACCCGCCAATTGCCAAACAGATCCCGACAAACAGAACTAGTGTCATCAATGAATTCCAGCTCTTCATAGTATTTCTCGGCCTCGAACAGCTTGAGAAGCCGATCCACAGCTGGACATGACTGTCATCCGGGCTGAAGATTCGCCTAATTACATGTTCGATCAAAAAGGCCGTCAAGATCTATTGACGGATTCCACCTCGAACAAATATCCTCTGCTCCCGTTGCGCCGGGAATCACGCTGATTCAGGTTTAGAACCTGTAGACAGCGGCCGGCGGTGGTGTTTTTCCTCATCTTTCGCAAGAGGCCTTTAACAGAACGGAGTTGTTGGTACCCGGAGGGTTCTTACAACACAGTCCGAAAGGAACGATGTGTTCCGTACTGAGGTGATCCTGGGACAAGCAATAGATGCAACGGCCGATCTGTTTATGATGAGCTTTCCCAAGATCATTGATATTCTGAGGCGAGACCACCCGAATTTCTGGCAAGGGAGACAAAACGGGTTGCTCGAATTTCCTGTTATCGGGCAAGCCGATCTTCAGCTTGATCTCCAATACCTATCCCTCCAATTGGGGGAGCGTATCCCAATTTTGTGTCCGCAATTAAAAACGAATGCTTTTATTATCGACATTAGTCAAAGCGATGCTTCGGTGTCTACCCTTTTCCGCTAGAACCGTACGATGCGGGAAAGTTCAGTGAACCGAGAGGGATATTCGCGGACAACTGTCCGCGAATAAATCCGTCCCTCTCACACTTCATTGAAGGGTCGAACGGAACGGAAATCGGATATTCGGGGGGAGGCTCTCTGACTAATAGGAACGTGGGAAAAGTCTGTTCGTTTCGTGCTCCCATTCGGAGCCGTGATGGGAAAGCACAAGTCATTCAGGACTGCCCTTTTCATAAATCCTGCGTGCTCCGTCAGGTGTGATCTTGGACTCCGGGTCATAATCCAAATACAGTCGGCCTCCCTGCGCGTCCCAGAGAACTGGATTTCCATCAATTATTACCTCTCACTGCTGTCCGGCTAAAAGTCGAACAGATTTAGCTGGTTACAGTCGGAGGTTAAATCTATCTGGGCGTTGAATGTTTCCAGAGCCTGTAAAATGGGCATTTTTTCGAAAGGCGTGACGCTCAAAATCTGTAGAATCTGGTAAAGGCTCATATCCAAGCCCAGCCGCTTCCGAACAATGGCAATGAGTACATACATGGACACGGCAATCCAAATCTGGCTCTTCACTGCGTTCTCGCTGGTGCCGTAAAATGCCTTGATTCTTAGGTGCGGCTTGATCCATTTGAAGAACAATTCCACCTGCCACCAGCTTTTGTAAAGCAAGGCAATGCTCATGGGCGGCAAGGTAAAGTTGTTCGTCAGGTAGACAAAGAACCGTTGCGTCTCGTCGTCGAAATAGCGGACGCGACGCAGCCGGTCTGGATATCCCTTCTGGCTGTGGAAGATCTTCAAGCGAATGATTTGATCGGAGCGCACGCCAGTGGAGAGATTCACTTCCTGCGACAGCAACCGCACATACTTGAAGGAGCGCTTGGCACGAGTGATGAAGAAAGCGCCCAGATCTTGAAAAGTATGCAGGCGCTCGAAATCCAAATAACCCCGGTCCATGATATAAAACGACCCGGCTTCTATAGGAATCAGATCCAGGGCATTGACGTCGTGCAGCTTTCCATCGCTGATATAGATAAAGGTCGGAATTGGGCCCAGCAGATCCAACAATGTGTGCAGCTTGATGGCTCCCTTGGTCCGTCGGAATTGGGCCCAGCGAAACAGATTCAGGCACAGGTCGATGGTTGTGGAGTCGAGCGCGTAGGCCGTGG
>JAHFUH010000401.1 GCA_023265215.1 Acidobacteriota bacterium | reverse complement strand
AAAAACCCTTCGATCTTTTGGTTTACTCCTCCGATAGGTTGGATCCTGCCATTCTGGTCGACGGAGCCGGTTACCGCAATCCCCTGTTTGATGGGAATGTTCGAAAGGCTTGAGAGCAATGCGTAGAGTTCGGTTGAAGAAGCGCTATCGCCGTCTATCCCTTCATAGGATTGCTCGAAACAAAGGCTGGCAGCCAGTGATAGCGGCCGCTCCTGGGCATATTGAGCGCCCAGGTATCCGTTCAAAATGAGCACGCCTTTATCGTATATTCTTCCGCTCATTTTGGATTCCCTCTCGATATCGGTCACGCCGCCCTTGCCCATGTAGGTTTTTGCCGTGATCCGGGAGGGTTTTCCAAAACGGATGTCTCCCAAGTCGATAATTGCCAGCCCATTAACCTGCCCAACCGCTTCACCTGTCACTTCGACAAAAATCGCGCCTTCAGAAATCAGGTCCCTTATCCGTTCTTCTATGAGGCTGGAACGATAGCATTTTTCATCCACAGCCTTCCGCACATCGGCCGCAGAGACAACATCCTGGCCAGCATGACGCGCCCAGTAGCTTGCTTCGCGAACTATATCGGCGATATCGCTGAACCGGGCAGATACTCTTTCCTGATCGTCAACCAGCCATGCACCGTATTCGACTATCTGGGCTACCGCCGAACGGTCGAAGTGCAATAAACCTTCGTCATAACACCGAGAACTGATGAACGAAGCGTAGTTGTTCAAAGATTGCGAGTTTCTGGCTATCTCAGCGTCAAAATCCGCTTTGACCTTGAATATTTTCCTGAAATCCTCGTCAATGCCATACAGCTGATGATAGATAAGTTGGTGGCCTATCATGATGACCTTAACTTGCAATGGAATAGCGCCGGGACGCATTCCTTCAGCGGACATCACTCCATGTTGCTCCCCCTGGTCCTCGATCCTGACTTCGTTGTTTTTAATTGTGCGCTTGAGCGTTTCCCATACCCCGGGATTCAGAAGAACATCGTGGGCGTTGACAACCAGGAATCCGCCGTTTGCCCTGGCATAAGACCCGGCTCGAATCAAAGTGAAGTCCGCCGAAAGCATGCCGAACTGGGAACGCCGCTCCACGCGGCCAAACAGATTGTAATATGTCGGATTGGTTTCTATGACCACAGGAGCGCCCTTGAGGCTGGTGTTGTCCACCACCACATTCACGTCGTATTTAACGAAAGGATCCGTATCCGATTCCAACCGGGTCTGAGCAGATCCCAACGTATCCTGTTTCAGAGCATCCTGAGTAAAATCCTCGAGGTGCGAAAGAATGTAATTCTGAACATCCTCAAGATAGGAATTCACCTGGGAAAATCCGGCGTGCTGCTCTTTGATTCCATCAATGCGGGCGCCCACCACGTACAATCCGACTCTTCGATGAAGATCGGCAACTTTCTCGCGGCTTTCCTTGTTAATATCGCGCACCTGGCGCAAAAACGTCTGGATGTCCGGGTCAAGCCCGGCCCGCCGACGTTCTATTTCATTTCTGGCTGCAGGATCGAGCTTTTCAAATTGCTCCGTGGACAGCGGCTTGCCTTCCGACATTGGAATGAGCGAAATACCCACTTTGGTAATCTCGATTTCAAACCCCTGACCTCTTGTCTTCCCCGAAAGCTGGTCTAGAAGAACCTGTTGCACTCCCTGATTTTCTTGCAACAGCCTGTTTACGTTTTCCTCGTATTCCTTGGACTCGAATGCCTTGGGGATTTCGGCGCGCAAATGGCGGACGAGTTCATTCATTTCCGCTTTCAGCGACTTTGCCTGCCCTGCCGGCAGACTCAGGACGAGCGGACAGCCGGCATCGCGAAAGTTATGAACATAGCACCAATCACCCGGAGATGGCATTTTGGCGGCAATCTCATCCAGGAACATCTTAATAACAGTCGTTTTTCCTGTCCCCGTCAAACCGCTTACATAGATGTTGTATCCCGGGGAGGTGATGTCCAGTCCAAAACGAATGGCTCTGATGGGACGGTCCTGCTCAACGATACCTTTCAATGGAGGGATTTCCGCTGTAGTTTCAAAAGAAAACACGGAAGGGTCGCAAGTCCAGCGCAGTTTTCCGGCATTCAGCTCTGTTGTTTGCATCAATTCCCCCCAACACCTTTATGATTGACGATTTGCATCTTTGGTATGAGTCCAATCGTCAATCGTCAATCGTAAATCTATTTAGCGCTTGTATCCGATTTTTCGCAGGAATTCCCTTCTGGCTTGGGCATCCGCCTCCGTTTCCACTCCTTTCGGCGAAAATCCGTCGATCACCCCGAGCACTCCCCTGCCCTGATCAGTCTCAGCTATGATGGCTTCCAAAGGGTTCGCAGTGGCACAAAAGACCTGGCAAACTTCCGAGCATGCTTTCACGGCATTGAGCACGTTTATGGGGAAAGCATCTTTGAGCAATAGAACAAATGTGTGTCCTGCTCCCATGCTTATTGCATTTTCCGCAGCCAGTCTCTTGAGTTCCGTGTCGTTTCCTTCCACTCGGATAAGACATGGCCCTGAAGCTTCGCAAAAGGCGACTCCGAATTTGCAGTGAGGGCAACTGGTTACAATGAGTTCATACAGATCCTCGGCGGTTTTGATGAAATGGCTTTGGCCCACAATGATATTGCAGTCCTCAGGAACAGCCAGCCTGATGTTTATTATTTCCAAGGCTCACCCCACAATATTATATGTGTTTCGCAATCGTTAGCTGCAAAACGCCATGAACTCCACGGATTTCGCAGTGAAATCCTTAACGTTTGCTTTCCATTTCTCCGATATTATTGTTCGATTTGCATGCATAATCTATAATCTGCGCACGGCTTGGAAATGCCGGCCGGATTGTAACACAGATGAAGGCTACATAAGCCTGTGCATTGCCGGCCGTCTTGGATCTTTCAACTTGAACAATGGACTGAAGGTGAAATATGTGCGGGATCGTCGGGTATGTTGGTTCAAAGCCTGTTGTTTCACTGATTATTAATGGCCTGAGAAAACTCGAATATCGAGGATATGACTCAGCAGGCATAGCGGTAGTGCACAACGGAGAGCTTCTCGTCCGTAGAACTCCGGGCAAACTGGGGAACCTCGTTCGTTCCCTGGAGGCGGACCCTATATCCGGCGAATATGGAATCGGACACACCCGATGGGCCACCCACGGCCGTCCAACAGAACAAAACGCCCACCCGCACCGCGACTGCACCGGAAAAATCGCGGTAGTGCACAATGGGATCGTTGAAAATTATGCTGAGCTGAAAACAAAACTGCAGAAAAGCGGCCATCGATTTGCGACCGAAACCGACACGGAAGTCATTGCCCATCTGGTAGAATCGCTTCTGCCGGGAAGGTCATTCCAGGAAGCTGCGGGAATGGCTCTGGATCAACTGCGTGGCAGCTTTGCCGTATGCATTATTTCGGTCGACTGCCCCAATACCATCATTGTTGCTCGAAGTGGCCCGCCGCTGATTTTAGGTATAGGAAACGGCGAATTTCTGGTAGCTTCCGACGTTCCTGCCCTTCTGGAACACACGACCAAAATGTATTTTATGCAAGACGGGGAAATGGCGATCCTTTCTCCCGATGGAATGCGCGTGCAGGACCTCAAAGGACAGGAAATCCTCTATACTCCACAGGAAATCAAGTGGAGCCCGGAAATGGCGGAAAAGGGCGGATATTCCCATTTTATGCTCAAGGAGATTTTCGAGCAGCCCCGCTGCCTGCAGGACACTATCTCCGGCCGGATCTCGGTTGAGTCAGGTCAGATAATCCTGGACGAAGCCAAATTGCCCGAAGAATTTATTGCGAAGCTTGACCGAATTCATATCGTGGCTTGCGGAACATCCTGGCACGCCGCGCTTGTGGGCAAATTCCTGATCGAAGATCTCGCCAGGATCCCGGTGGAAATCGACTACGGATCGGAATTCCGCTATCGCGATCCTCTGGTAGGCAGCAATTCCCTGGTAATCGCAATTAGCCAGTCCGGAGAAACAGCGGATACGCTGGCCGCAGTGCGGGAAGCCAAATCGAAAAACGCCAGAATTCTCTCCATATGCAATGTTGTTGGAAGCATGCTCTCCCGGGAAAGCGACGGGACACTCTACACCCGAAGCGGACCCGAGATCGGCGTCGCCTCCACCAAAGCATTTACATGCCAGCTTGCGGTTGTTCTCCTTATTGCACTCTACCTGGCGCAGGTCAGGAAAAAGCTGCAGCCCGAACAGATGACCCAACTGCTTTCCGGTCTCGTTCAGATACCGCAATGCATGGAACGAATCCTGGCCCAGAGCTCCTCTTATGAGGCAATTGCCAAAACGATTTGCCAGCACAACAACGCTCTGTATCTCGGGCGTGGCATTCATTACCCGATCGCACTCGAAGGGGCGTTGAAACTGAAGGAAATTTCCTACATCCATGCCGAAGGGTATCCTGCCGGAGAAATGAAACACGGTCCGAACGCTTTGATTGACCAAAACCTCCCGGTTGTAGCCTTAGCCGCTAGAGACTCCAGGAATCCCAAATCCGTGTTGCGCTACGAAAAAATGCTCAGCAACATCGAGGAAGTGCGCGCCAGGGAAGGGATTATCATCTCCGTTGCAAGCGAGGACGACTCCCGTATTTCGGAAATTTCCGAACACGTCATCGAGATACCGCAAAGTTGCGATCAACTTCTCCCAATACTTTTAATTGTTCCGCTCCAGCTGCTGGCTTATCACATTGCCGTGCTCAGAGGATGCGATGTTGACCAGCCTCGGAATCTGGCCAAAAGCGTCACTGTCGAGTGACGAAGTAGCAATTAAGGGCATGCGCAAGAATTACTTGGCATTTTGCTGCCGGCTCCCAGGCCCGCTGGCTAGGCGCTGACTGCGGGACACACTTGACACTGGGGGCAAGCTTCGTTTTGGCTGCAATAACGGCATTGTCAAAGTGGCCAGGAGACGCCGGCATCGGCTCTGCAGTCAACGCCGAAGGCGTTGCCTGGAGTTTATCCATTTCGCTTTGGCTTCTCAACGCCGAGCTGAAAATGAATCTCCGGGCTACTTGCCCACAGTGTCACGTGTGGGTAACAGTCAGGGCTTTGCGGGGCGATTCGCCGTGCCTCTCGGAGTCGGGGTCGGGGTCGGTATCGGGGTCGGCATTTGAAACCGGGGGCAAAGTAATGGAGTACCTATTGGAGATTGCTTTCCCTGATTTCGACCCAGATAGCGATACCGACCCAACCCCGAAGTTCTTTCGTTCTTTGTCGCCAAATTAATCGACGGCACGCCGGAGCGGCTTAGCCTGTCAGGGTTGCACGGCCATAGGCCGTGGGTTGGACTGGTACTAAGGAATTTTCCTCTCGGCAGCCTCAGGACTCCTGATCCCTACCCGTAATTTGGGGCTAATACGGATTCAGTTGTGATACCAGATGTGTCCCGTAGGGACACCGTGATCCTAGCCCGGCACTTCAGTGCCGGGACCT
>JAHFUH010000400.1 GCA_023265215.1 Acidobacteriota bacterium | reverse complement strand
CCAACATATCCGATGACATCCCCCTGGCTGACGTGAGCCCCGCGTTTCACAGCAATTCGCGACAAGTGAAGATACATGGTCTCATAGCCGCCCGAATGGCGCAACTTCACTATCTGGCCGCTGCCTCCACTCCATCCTGCGCTTGTCACGACGCCCGATCCTACAGCATGCACTGATGTCCCTATGGGCGCGGCGTAATCCACTCCCAAGTGCGGTCGCAGCACTCTCAGGATCGGATGCAGCCTGGAAAGGGAAAATTTCGATGTGATCCGGGTGAATTTCAGCGGTGATCGGAGAAAGGACTTTTTCAGAGATTTGCCGTCCGGTCCAAAGTATGCGGGCTTGCCGTTCTCGTCATCAAAACGGAATCCCATAAAAGTTTTGCGCCCATTGGAGAAACTCGCTGCCAGGATTGCCCCATAACCGGTGAATTGATCGTTGAGATATTTCTTTTCCACCAACGCCTGGAACGAGTCTCCCTTTTGAATATCGGTGTTGAAATCTATGTCCGAGCTGAACACTTCCGCCATATCCAGCGCAAGCTGATCCTTTTCCCCGATGCTCTCAATCGATGCAAACAGGGATGAATCAATGTCCGCTGAAACAGATTCCACGCGAATCTTGTATTGGAAGTCCTTGACTACGGATACGAGCTTATCCTGAGCTTCATCATGGTAGACGGTAAGATAGCTTTTATTGTCCAGAGGGTAGCGGAAATTGCGGAATTTTCCTTCCTGGGTAACGCAGAGCCAGTAAAGCCGGCTGGTCTTAACTTTGGCCAGGTTGTACACGGGGCGCGCAGATTCAACTATCTGGTTAATAAGCGTGCTGGAAAGACCATGCTGCGACAATGCTTCCGTAATTGTTTGATTGGGGCGGAAGCTGCCGATTATTTCCCGGATCTGCGGCGGAACTGCCGTCGCGGGAATTATCACCTGCTTCGGTGGGGGCTGCTTGACGGCTGCAGGGCTTTTGTGGATTGTAAACCAGTAGCGTCCCAAACCAGACAACGCCAGAACCAGTGCTGCAAAAACCGGCCAGAATCGGCCAGGACGGCAAATAGAACGCAAAGATTTTCCTCGTTCTTACCGGACCGGAGGGCGCGATCGCTATTCGCCATGAAGCACTCTGCAGCAGTGGAAGGAATTCCCTGATTCCCTATTTAATCCGAAACCTGCTGCTAAGGCGCTTCTCAACATCCTCCGGGACTAATCCATGGATTGAGCCCCCGAGTTGCGAGATCTCTTTGACAAGCCTTGAGCTCAAAAAAGAATAGGATTCCGCCGGAAGCATGAAAACAGTTTCAACCTTGTTCGACAGTCTGCGATTCATCAGTGCCATTTGAAGCTCATATTCGTAATCAGAGACAGCGCGGATCCCGCGGATGATTACGGAAGCGCCAATTTGTTCTACAAAGTCGACCAGGAGTCCTTCAAAGGAAGTTACGGAAACGTTTTTGATTCCTCGAATCGCCTCCAGCAGCATTTCCGTCCGCTCTTCAATTGAGAAAAATGGAGTCTTTCCCGCGTTGTGCAGAATAGCGACGACAACTGTGTCGAAGACCGCTGCACTTCGATGAATGAGGTCGATGTGACCATTGGTTACGGGATCAAAGGATCCCGGGTAAATAGCTCTAGTATCCATGTGCGATGCAATTATGCAAATTCCGCTAAGTTCAGCGGATTATAGGTTCAAGCCGTTCGGAAATGCAACGCTGGAATGCAAGCATGTGGACTGCAAACAACACCACAGATTTCACGGAGCCCAAAATATCAATCAGTTCATTAGTAAGCAGACATTAATAGCTCAAGATATTTAATTATCTGCTCCAAAAATATTGCTCCAAGGTAGACGCGGCGTCTCGCCGCGTGCCTTATTTCTTCTAAACGGCGAGTCGAACGCGGCGAGACGCCGCGTCTACCTTATTGTTGATTTTCTATCTGTTCCTATTCCAGTTCCGCAGCTATCTCGCGAATAATCCGACAGAACTGATGGGCTTGCGGATGGGCGGGCATCCCTCTCAGCTTCTCCAAGGCGCTCACCCATTCCTTCGGCGGCGGCGCCAGATCTTCTGCTTTCCGCAGCCTCCTGATTGAGTGGCACATCTGTTCTGCGGTATCGAGGTAATACTGCCAGCGCTCCGGAAGCGTGAGCTTCTTTTCCAAAGCTGTCGCTATTGCAAACCGCGTCCTGGCCGATTCGAGCGCAATCAACAGCTCTTTTCGGAGCGTATTCTCGACTATTTTGGCTTCACTGGAAGCATGAATCAAATTCACTGAATTATCCCTGAAATCCAAAGCCTGCAGGCGAAACATTAGGGGCGTTGCAGGATGCCTTCTTATTAACAGTCCCATGCTTCTTTTGAGCCAAAAAAATATGCAGACCCAAGAACAGTCAGGAACAGATTTAAATTCAATGCTGGAATCTGTTATCGATCGGAACGGCGAGAAATGGCTGAGGTTCATTCTGAGAATTCTGAAGAATGAGGCGGACGCCGAGGATGTAATCCAGGAAGCAGTGCGGCGTGTGCTTTCCCGCAAGCGGCTGCTTCCATCTGAAGATGACGCGCGCATGTACCTGAGCCGCGCGATCGGCAATGCGGCTCTTGAACTTTATAACTGCAGAAAACGGGAACGAATCAGGCAGATGCCGATCCAGGAATCTAATTCTTTGCAGTCCAGAGACTCCAGTCCTTATAAACACATAGAAGAGAGGGAACTATCCAGCCACAGAGAGCGGATGCTGAATATGCTCAGTGACGGCCTGATGCGGCTGCCGGCCAAAGAACAGGAGGCTTTGCGGCTGACGATATTGGAATCCCGCGGTCTTTCAATCAGAGATGCAGGGATGAGCAATGGAATACCCTATTCGACGCTGCGTCACAGAAGCAAGCAGGCGCTCTGGAGGCTGCGCAAGTATCTGGAGAAATCGTCGAAAGCCGGAAAACAAGAAGCCGGAAGCCGGAAGCCAGAATGGCATAGCATTTCGTCAGAATCATTTACCACCGCAGAGCGGGCAGTATGAAGATCCCCACAGAATGGGGGAAAGCTAATATCCAAGCGTCGTCCCTCTGGGAAGCGCGCTGTAACAGCAGAGCCTTTTCGAGTCGCGTCGCCATAGGCGACGGTTTATTCCGGTTTCCGGCTTCCGGCTTCCGGCTTCCGGCTCCTTGATTCATAGAAACTGAGCCAGTGATCGCCTTGCCGCACAACGCGGGAGCGAACATATTCCTCAGTCGTTTCGGGCAGGTCCGCTTTGCGGTAATGCTCAATCACAACGCGTGAAGAGCCGGTTACAAGCTCTTTCTTGAAAAGAATATCCAGCAGATCGCGATATGGTTTCCAGTCGTAGGGGGGATCGAAGAAAACGATATCCGCCCTGAATTGCCGGCGCGCAAGAGCGCGCAAAGCCATAAACACATCCTGCTCGATTATTCGATAACCGCGCTCCACGCCGCACAGTTCAAGGTTTTCCCGGATCAGCCGCCGGCCTTCCGAGCCGTTGTCGACGAAAACGACTTCGCGGGCGCCGCGGCTGAGCGCTTCAATCCCTATCGCTCCTGCGCCTGCAAACACGTCGAGCACCACCGAATCGACAACTTCCGGCCCGAGTATATTAAACAATGTCTCCTTGAGACGATCTCCGGTTGGACGAAGTCCCGTCCTTTGAGGTCCCTTCAGCCTTCTGCCTTTAAACTTTCCCGATATAACACGCATATCAAATTACGAGTGACGAGTTACGAATTACGAATTAAACCATACTTTGCTGTTTTAGGCACATCCCAAGTTGTATGGTTTAATTCGTAACTCGTAACTCGTAATTCGTAATTCGTAAATCGTCACCCTGAGAGGGCGAGGCCGAAATGATCTTTCCAATGCTGACGGATGAGTAGCACCGCCCGGCGGCAATCATCATCGGGCTGAGTCCTCAATTTCTGCAGAAACCGGTCGGCTTCAACCCGGGCCAGTTCAACGGCTCTCCTGTCCCGCACGAGGTTGGCGTATTTGAACGCCGGGATTCCCGACTGCCGGGTTCCGATCATCTCCCCCGGCCCGCGCAATTCCAGGTCGACTTCCGCTATTCGGAACCCGTCATTGGTTTCACACATGATTTCCAGCCGCCGGCCGGCCTCCGGGCTGTTGCGCACGTTTCCCACAAGTATACATGTGGACTGAGCGGTGCCGCGGCCTACTCTCCCTCTCAGTTGGTGGAGCTGAGCCAGGCCAAAACGCTCTGCATGCTCTATGACCATCAGGGTTGCATTGGCAACGTCCACTCCGACCTCTATTACGGTTGTCGCGACCAGCACATGGATTTCACCGGAGGAGAAAGCCCGCATGGTCTCCTCCTTTTCAATACTCTTCATCCTGCCGTGAAGCAGGCCGACGCGCAAATCGGGAAATTCTTCTTCAGCAAGATATTTCGCCATTTCCACCGCTGCCCTGAGATCTAACTTTTCCGACTCCTCCACCAAAGGGTACACGACATAAACCTGGTGCCCGTCGGACGCTGTTTGCCGTATGGCATCAAATGCCTTTCGTCGATCCTTCTCTTCATACCATCGGGTTTCAATCGGCTTGCGTCCGGGCGGCATCTGGTTGATGATCGAAACATCCAGGTCGCCGTAAAATGTCAACGAAAGCGAGCGCGGGATCGGGGTTGCGGTCATGACCAGCACATCCGGAAAACTGCCCTTTTCCTTGAGTATGTTGCGTTGAACAACTCCGAAGCGGTGCTGCTCGTCGATAACGGCCAGCGAAAGGTTTTTGAACTCAACATCCTCCTGCACCAGTGCGTGAGTCCCGATAGCTATCTGAGTTTCCCCGCTCCGAATGCGCTCGTGAACCTGTCTTTTGTCCTTTGCAGTTAAGCTTCCCTTCAGCAGGTCCACTTGATAATTCACCGGTTGAAGCAGCCGTTTGAAATAAAAATAGTGCTGTTCTGCCAGGATTTCGGTCGGCGCCATAACGGCAACCTGGGTTCCGTTCTCTACGGCGATGATCGCGGCTTGAGCGGCCACAATTGTCTTCCCGGACCCGACATCCCCTTGAAGCAGGCGGCTCATCGGATGCGGAGAACAGATGTCATCGGCAATTTCCTTGAGCGCCTGTTTCTGGGCACTCGTGGGATGGAACGGCAGAATGCTTTTTATCGCCTGGCGAACGCTCTCTCCGAGTTGAAAATTTCGCTGCTTGACGTGCCTAACCCGGTTTTCGCGAGCCATCCTGATCCCGACCTGCAGCTGAAAAAGCTCTTCGAAAATCAGCCGCTTATGAGCCGGGGAAAGGCCGCCGTTCAGCAAGTTCAGTTCCTTCTCCCGATCCTGCAAACTGGTCCCCTTGAATATGGGGAAATGGAGTTGCTGGACAGCCCGGCTCTTGGGAAGGAGATGCAATTGCCTGCTAAGATAAACCGGAAGAGCGTCGGGGAGTTCCGTCGACAGACCGGAAATCAAGGAAAACATGAT
>JAHFUH010000042.1 GCA_023265215.1 Acidobacteriota bacterium | reverse complement strand
GCATTCCTTATTGCAACCAGATCCGCTAACTTCAGATTCGGATCTAAAGCACCGGCATATCCAATCAAAAGAATGTGCGAAGGTACCAGCAGGTTTAAAATTCGCTGCAGATTTGATGCCGATCGCCGCGGCCCTATTCCGGTCTTGAAAAAGATAAACTCTTTTTCCGCCCGGCGGGCTTGCCAATAGCACACGCCTTGATTTTCCTTTTTCTCCCGATCCTGGCAAAGGACCATGGCGAGTTGAAGCTCTTCTTCCATTGCTGCGGCAATCAGTTGCATGAGGACAAAGCATAGGACGGTCGCCGGGCGGAGTAAAGCATGTTTGTGCCGCAAGATCGGCAATATGCGCTGCCTTGGATAGTTCGGGTTCCTGGAAAAGCCGGTGACGGTGACGTCCACGTCACCGTCACCGTCAACGTCAACGTCCATGAAATAGAATTGAAATATATTTGGCTCAAATGTATCCAATATTTCCGGGGTTATGGAGGATATATTGAATGTATAAGCTGGCATCGGATATATTGGGCGACTATGAAACAGATTCTGATTCCTTCTTTATCCACAATCCCGCGCTTCGCAGCCTCCTGTGCGCTTAAATGGCCAGCATCTGTCGGAATTTTTCGAAATAAATTGTTCCTCCATACAAACTCGCAAATTCCGAGGAAAAAGAAATGAGAGTTCTACTTGCAGTCCTACTGCTTTTGCCGCCTTCAATGCTCCGGCTGGATGGAGATCTTGAAGAAGCAATCCGATTGTATGAGAAAGGCGAATTTAAAAAAGCGGCGGACCTACTCGTCCAATTGAGCAAATCATCTCCCGATGAGCCAAAGGTAAAACTCTGGCTGGGGAAAACGTATATTAAAACCCGGCAGTGGGATGACGCAGTACGGGAAATGGAAAAAGCCACCAGGATTGAACCATCCAACGCCTCCTATCGCCTTTGGCTTGGCCGCGCCTGCGGCTACCTTGCTGATCATACCAGCAGGATACTTTTTTGGAGGGCATTAGAACGGGGAGGACGTGTGATCAAGGAATTTGAAGCCGCTTCCAAGCTGGCGCCTGAGAATTTTGATATCCAGTTCGACATGCTCGATTTTTACCTACAAGCCCCGGACGAGATAGGCGGCGGAGAAGATAAAGCAAAAGCAGAAGCGCAGAAAATCGCCAAGCTGGATCCCAAGAAAGGTTTTGCCGCACGAGCCATGATGTACCAAAAAGATAAAAAACTCGACCTTGCCAGAAAAGAGCTGATCCAGGCAACTGTTGATTACCCCGATTATCCCTCCGGCTACCTGGACCTTGCGGATTTTCTGCTTGAACAAAAGGATTTCGAAGGCGCCCTGAAAAACTCGCAAAGAGCGTTGGAGATGGAACGATCCAAGCGCGCGAAGCTCATAACAGCAGCTGCGCGCATTCGTCTCCGGACTGATCTGGACAAAGCAGAGAGCTCATTGCAGGAACTCGCGTCCGGATCACTAGGCGATCATGATCCGTCGTTCGAGGATATCTATTATTGGATGGGTGAATGCAATCTCGCTAAAGGGAACAAGGTGAAAGCGCGCGAAGCATTGGAAAAAGCTCTTGCCTTCGATCCAGATTATGAGCCGGCAAAAAAATCCATTTCAAAGCTGAGGTAGTGTGATGAGACTCCGGATACCTGTTATTGCAATATGGATCTGTACAGGATTGCTCCAGGCGCGGGGAATTTACGGAATCCCGCAGCAGGAAACGGTAACAATCCAGGAAGCAGTGCGGATGGCGTTGGATCACGCCCCTGAAGCTTTGCTGGCCAAAGTACAATCCCTGCGCGCCCAGGAAGCCCTGCGGGAAACACGCTCCTTGAATCTGCCGCAAGTTGTCGCCGGCACAGGACTTGCCTACAACAATGGATACCCTCTCAGCACTCCCTCGATTTTCGAAGTCGGGGCAAGTCAGCCGATCTTCAGCAAAGCCAATAAGAATCTGGTGCGTGAAGCAGCGGAAAACGGGAAAGCGAGCAAATTGGTGATTGAGTCTACCCGGAACGAGATCGCATCAGAAACGGCCCGGGCCTACTATGCACTTCATCAGGCGCGGAAATCGATTGCGGTTGCATCCGCGAGGGTGGAATCGGCTCGCAAACAGCAAACCCAGGTTGAAAGCCTGCTTGGAGCGGACAGAGTTCGTCCTGTGGACGTAAAGCTGGCGAATGCTGCCAGACTCAGCCTGGAGCATCAACTTTCAATAGCCCAGGAGCAGGAGAAGGTCGCAGAAGGCGAATTGCTGGAACTAACCGGCATTTCCGACAGATCCTCCATCAGAACAGTTGAGCCGAAAATCGAAAGTCCTATCTTCAATATGCGGGAAGAAAATCTATACAAGCAGACTCTCGAGTCCACACCCGAAATTCTGCAGGCGGAATCGGCTCTCCGTGCAAAAGAATTTCACATTGAAGCGGTCAAGGGAGAGAGCCTCCCCAAAATAGAAATCATCAGCAACTACGCACTTTTCAGCCGCACAAACAACTATCAGGACTACTTCAATCGTTTCACCCGGAATAATTTTATTATCGGGCTATCAGTGCAAGTTCCTGTTTTCACTGGATTCCGAACAAGCGCCAAAGTGGCGCAGAGCCGTCACGAGGCTGCTGAAGCGAACTATCGTCTGCAGAATATGAAATCCAGCTTGAAGCTGAGCATAATGCGAGGGCTGAGCGAACTTCGAATAGCCCAAGGTTCGCTTGAGCTTGCCCGCAGTGAAGTTGAAGTGGCACAGGAAAACCTGCAAGTAAACGAGGTTCTGCTCGAAAGCGGCAGAATCAGCGCACAGGAACTGGAAGGTTTGCGCTCCACTTTGCAACAGAAAGAATTGGCGCAGATTGAATCCGATCAGGCGTTATTTCAAAGAAAGCTGTCGCTTCTCCGCGTTGCAGGAATAATCGCATCCGCTTTACAGTGAGCAAAACAAGCGGAAGTCACGCCAAGACTCAAAATCTCTACGCAAATCGCCGGAGAAATTTTTGTGCCTTCTTTGCGGTTGACGGCCGCCGGTTTCCCACTTGGCGCCGTGCGAATTCTGCCACCTTTTCATTCGCTTTTGAAAAATCGATCAGCTGTTCAAGAGCCAGGATTACTTTCCCGACGGCTATATTTCTGCATTCGTCCGTATCAAATGCATATCCTTCAACCTTAAGCAGCCGCGTAATGATATTTTTCTTTTTTTCCGGAAAGACTCGCCCGATTTTTCCGAGCGCGGCAATCGCGTGATTTGCAGTAATCAGTTCGCCGCAAGAAAGGAAAACGTACAGCTTCTGAAGGATTCCCGCTAGAACGCTTTTGCAATCTTCCGATGCCATGTTTCCGAGTATGGCAATTGCATTCCATTTTAAAATCTGATTATTGCTCTCCAGCAAACCAATAATGTCTTGGGTCCTGGAATACAAAAAACCTGGATTGCTCTCTGACAAGAGCAGCAGGGCTTTGGAACATCGAAATCTATCGCTTGGCGGCCCATTTGAAATCACATAGAAAACCGCACTGAGGTGCTGCCGGTCCTTCAAAATCCGTTCCGAGATACTTTCTGCGCTGATCTTTTCGGTTGAAGCATCGTTTAAAATGGCGTTCATAGCGCCTCCTGCAATCAGGGTTTGGGATTGACGGCATCGAGCGCTGCAGCAGTCCAATTGATAATTTTTTCGCGTTCTAAGCCTGTAAGGCGCGAATCAGGATGAACGGCCGAATAGTACCAAAGAGGCATTCCACCGTCCTTTATTTCATCCGCTATCCCCATCAGTCTGGAATGCTGCTTTTCAGCGGAGTAGGTCCCCCACTCAGAAAAATTCAAATGCCGGCGGGCTTCTTTGACGTCGCTTGCGACAAGCCACGATACGGGAGCAACATTGGAGTACCACGGCCAGGCAGTTTCGTTGGAATGGCAGTTATAACAGGATCGGCGGAGGAGTGGCTTTACGGACTGTTCCGCAACAATCTCCGACAGTACAGGTGGATTAGATTTTTCAATCCTGATGGTTTGCGAAAGCAGAAATCCGGCGCCAAGGATGAAAGCGGTCAACTTCGCTTCTTTTCGAATGCTCCTCATAAAAATTCTCCAGCAAAAACCGTGAAAGCGTAGTGTTCGGGAGGAAACTGTTTTACGATACAATCGAGCTTAGATCCTGTAAATAAAAAACCTCAAAGCTCATAACCCGACGACGCGGATAAATCATTTGATTTGCCAGCCTTTTTTTAATGTAATTCGCGTATTCCGCATCCCTGCAGCGTCACATGGCATGGATAACGAAGCTCCAGGTGAAATTCTTGTGTTAGACTCATTCGAAACTGGAGTTCCTGATGGATTCGAAGCAAAAAAAAGTTCTGCTCTGCATTATGGGATTTGTCCTGCTGGTCTGGTCCATATTTTCTTTTGCGATTTCCAAGCGCGAGCCGGACTTTCCTTTGAGCAGCGATCCGCTGATCTTCAATGCGGCGAACGCTTATCGAATTACGCAGGAATTTGTCACCGGGAATCCAAGGCGAGTGATTGGAAGCATTGAATCCCGTCAATCCACGGCTTATTTGCACGACCACCTCGATAGGCTTGGATATCAGGTTTCCTATTCCCACTTTGACGCCAGCATCGGCAAACGCAAAGAAGTCGGTAGAAATATCCTGGCATTCAAACAGGGACAAACCAGTGGAATCATCGTGCTGGCCGCCCATTACGACACTGCGCGAACAACAGTACAGGGCGCTATGGAAAATGGTGCCGGGGTTGGAGTATTGCTTGAACTGGCGCGCATTCTTGCGTCGAAACCGACCACGCGCAGTATTCTCCTGGTCTTCTCTGATGGAGAGGAATGGGGAATGCTTGGGACTCGGGAATTGATCTCCTCCTATCCTCAACACGATCGGTTCATCGCGGCTCTTTCACTGGACCATGTAAGCGTGGGCAATCTGGCCGCTGTCTGCCTGCAGACAACCGGCCAGATTGAGGGTTTTTCGCCTCCATGGCTGCGACAGGTTGCCGCTCAAGCTGCGCAGGCTTCCAATTTGCCCGTTCTGTCCCCTTCCGGACTCCGGGAACACTTCGAAAGAGCGCTGCTTATTTCTCTGGCCGATCAGGGACCTTTTCTCAAAGCAGGAATCCCCGCGATAAATCTCGGAAGCGAATCAACGGACAGGAGCTTCGAAAAATCCGTCTATCATTCACCCGGAGACATAATAGATAATTTGAAACTTTCCAGCTTTGAACAATATGGGAGGGCAGCTGAAAAAATTCTGTATAGCCTGGACGATCTCGTGTCCATTCCAAGGGAATCATCAGGATTCTTCCGCCTGGGAAATTCATTTTATCTTCACCCGGTGTCCATCACAGTTCTACACGTCATCCTTTTCCTGCCGCCCGTGCTGATTTTTTTCTTCTGCCTGAAGAATTACAGTAGTGAATTGTCCGCGGCCGTAATCGTACGAGAGGCGCTGACATATTTGGCAATAGCCTTTCCCTTTCTGGCCTTTTATTTTCTGATAGGCTTGTGCAGGGCTTTGCGCTTGCTTCCAATCTACAGTTTCTATCCACCCAAAGATCTGCTGATCGAAAATACCAACTGGGGCGTTTTAACTGCCATTTTGGGAACCGCTCTATTTGTGGCGGCAATCTGCTGTTCGGCGGTCCTATTCTCATACCGGCGCACCCCCAAGCCGGATTACCATGTCTCTAAAATTGTACTGCTCGGGATTTCGGTTATCCTGATTGCCCTTTCCTTGCTCTATAACTCTTACTGGGCAACCCTGTTTCTGGTCATTCCAACATGGATTTGGGCGCTAGCGGAAAAAGGCGGCAAAATCAGGTCAAAAACAGCTCGCTGGGCATTAATGATCGGCGCGGGAATTCCCTATTACATTTTCCTTTGGGTGCTCGGCTCCCAACTCAGCCTAAGTTGGAATCTGATCTGGTATCAAGTGCTGGCGTTGAACTCCGGCATATTTACTTCAACGGGATTTTTTCTCGGAGTCGCTGCAATTGCTCTTGGTTTACGTTTCCTTGCTATTCAGCCCCGCACAGCCAGTTTATAAGCTCTAAATTCAGGTTAATTATAAGGATATAAAAGGATTTCGAGGCGCGGATGGGGAATTGCTGCCATCCCAAATCGGGCCTTGACTGTCCCGAAACGCTGGGCTAAGCTCCGGTCGTCAATATGGTCATCCCTCCGTTGCAGAGCGTGCATGACAGCGATCCTCGGGATATCAGCCTTCTATCATGACAGCGCGGCCGCGCTGTTGATCGAGGGGGAGATCATCGCAGCGGCGCAAGAGGAGCGATTCTCCCGCCGGAAGCACGAGGAGCGTTTCCCCAGCGCAGCGGTTCAGTACTGTCTCGATGCGGCAGCCATCAGGCCGGAGGGCTTGGATTACGTCGTATTCTACGAGAAACCGCTTCTCAAGTTCGACCGCCTGCTGGAAACCTACCTCGCCTACGCGCCTGCCGGCCTGAATCAGTTCCTGGAAGCGATGCCGGTATGGCTGAAAATCAAGCTCCGCCTGCCGGGTGTCATCCGAAAAGCTCTTGGTGGCGGCTACCGGCGAGGGATCGTGTTTACCGGCCACCACGAATCCCACGCCGCGAGCGCATTTTTCCCTTCGCCGTACGACGAGGCTGCAATCCTCACCATGGACGGCGTGGGGGAGTGGCACACGGCTACGATCGGCCACGGCGCGGGCAACCGTGTCGAGTTGCTCAAAGCCATGAACTTCCCGCACTCTCTAGGGCTCCTCTACAGCGCGTTCACTTATTTCTGCTGGTTCAAGGTGAATTCCGCCGAGTACAAGTTGATGGGCTTGGCGCCCTATGGCGAGCCAAAGTACGCCGGACTGATCTACGACAAGCTAATTGACCTGAAAGAAGACGGCTCGTTCCGGATGGACATGGGGTACATCAATTACTGCCAGGGCTGGACGATGACGAACCGGCGCTTCGAGCGGCTTTTCGGCGGTCCGCCACGCCGGCCGGAGGCGCTCCTGACGCAGCGCGAAATGGATATGGCAGCCTCAATCCAGGTGGTGACGGAGGAGATTGTGCTTCGTATGGCGCATACGGCCCACGATCTAACCGGCGCCCGCAAGCTGTGCCTGAGTGGCGGGGTCGCACTGAACTGCGTCGCCAACGGCAAGCTGCTGCGCTCAGGCATCTTCGACGATATCTGGATCCAGCCTGCTTCGGGCGATGCCGGCGGGGCACTCGGGGCAGCGCTCTTCGTGCATCACCAGTTGCTCGAGAATAAACGAAGACCCGCCGGCACGGACATGCAGAAGGGATCGCTCCTGGGGCCGAGTTTCGATAACTCCGCGATCCGGGCGTTCCTGGACGCGCAGAGGATTCCTTATTCCTTCTTCGAGTCGGAAGAAGATCTGCTGCGGGCGACTGTGGACGCGATAGTAGCGCAAAAGGTGGTAGGCTGGTTTCAGAACCGGATGGAGTTCGGTCCCCGCGCGCTGGGGTCGCGCAGCATCATCGGTGACGCACGCAGCGAAACGATGCAATCCACGATGAACCTCCGGATCAAGCACCGGGAATCCTTCCGGCCGTTCGCGCCGTGTGTCCTGATAGAAGATGTCAAGGATTACTTCGAGCTGGACCAGGAATCGCCTTACATGCTGCTGGTGGCGGACGTTCGGAAGGAGCGGCGTTGCGCGCTGACGGAGGAGCAGAAGGCCCTCCAGCGGAATCCTGACCTGCAGAAGCGGATGAACGTGAAGCGGTCCGACATTCCGGCCGTCACACATGTGGACATGTCTGCCCGAGTCCAGACAGTGGACGAACGGCGGCATGGCCGGTTCTGGCGGCTGATGAGGGAATTCAAGAGGCGAACGGGTTGCAGTGTGATCATCAACACCAGCTTTAACATTCGCGGCGAGCC
The DNA here is from genome assembly GCA_023265215.1 of Acidobacteriota bacterium. GTDB lineage: Bacteria > Acidobacteriota > UBA6911 > UBA6911 > UBA6911 > UBA6911. The sequence goes on along the minus strand of JAHFUH010000042.1, from coordinate 10,290 downwards.
GATCGTGTGCAGCCCGGCCGAGGCGTACCGCTGCTTCATGGCAACCGAGATGGATGCGCTGGTAATGGAGAGTTGCCTTTTGCTCAAGAGTGAGCAGCGGAAGCAGGATGAAAAGGCTTCACGGGAACATATCGCAAATTTTCAATCGGACTAGGTATATAGACATGTTTAATCCCTTCAGCGAAGTCAACTGGCGCCCCAGCCTGGCGGAGAGACGAACATTCGGCTGGAGCCTGGTGATCGGTTTCCCGTCAGTGGCTGCCGCGCTGCTGCTGGCCGCGCGTTTGTGGAGCGGGACGTGGCGCATGACACCTTTCCTGTGGCTCGGCGGATGCGGCTTGGCCGCCGGCGCGCTATTCGTTGCGATTCCCTTTCTGGCAAGACCCTTCTACCTTCTGTGGTATTTCCTGGCTTGCTGCATCGGCACGGTTGTCGGCAATTTACTGCTGGCGGCGTTCTATCTCTTGATCATCACGCCGGCCGGCGCCGCGATGCGGGCGTTCGGGCGACAAGCGGTTTCCAAGAACTTCGACAGGAACATCCGGAGTTACTGGGTGGATGCGGAGAAGTCCGATGATATAGAGGATTACTACAGGCAATTCTGAAACTCAGCAATAAACACAGCTCCAACTTTTTAAACTACCAAGGCAATAAAGACCTTCTCAAAGCAAGGGCATTTTTTCTTGGAGGTCTTGTGGCTGAATTGGATATACCTTGCCTTTAACAACTAAAAGAGTACGACATGGTTTCTCCTTGACTTCCCCCCCGGGGCCATGCCCTACTTGATCATCACGGTCGGCACCACGATGGGAGCCTGGGCTTGCGCCTGGTGGTCTCCAAGACCCTCGACGGGAGCATCCGGAGCCGATAATTCTGAGACTCACGAATGAGCGACAAGCTTAAGAGGCGTTTCGAAAAAGCGGCAGCGCAGGGCAACCAGCGGCTTGTCGTCGACTACCTGTGGTTCCTTTCCCAAAATAAGAAATACTGGATGATCCCCATCCTCGCCATCTTGCTTCTAATCGGGTTTCTCGTTATACTGGGCGGGAGTTCAGCGGGTGCTTTCATCTATACAATGTTCTGATCATGACCCTAACTAACTAGCAATGCTCCGTCCTTCGGCGGAGACCGCATAGCGAACCGAGTTGATGGACCAGCAAAACGCCAATAGGGCGGGACCGAGAAAGAACCTGTTCGAGCGCAATCCTCGGAAAACGCTGGTCTTCACGGCGGCGTTCTTCATCCTCGTCCTTGACATATTGACCGGCATCCTCTTCATCCCGACCGGCCATTCTTTCCGATGCTCCAGTCCATACTACCATCACGATTTCCTGCCCAACCAGAACGTCGAGACGGCGTGGGGTACCCGAAAATACCACTTTTTCACGAATTCCCTCGGGTTCAGGGATGGAACCACGCGGGACGTTCCGCTCACCTCAAAGCAGAAGCGAATCCTGCTCATCGGCGACTCGTTCATTGAGGGCATGGGTGTGCCATATGAGAGCAGCGTGGCGGGCATCCTCGGCGAGTCGTTGAAGGCCAGCGCGACCGAGGTTCTGAACGCCTCCGCCGTCAGCTACAGCCCTAAGCTGTACTTCCTCAAGACCCGGTACCTGATCGAACTGAGGCATCTCGCCTTCGATGAGCTCTACGTGTTCATCGACATCTCAGACCCTCACGACGAAATCATCTACAAGTACTGGGAACCGGAAGGCGAAAGCGCGTTCGCGTCAGCCCTGAATAAATTCTTCCAGAGGCATTCCTTCCTCTATTCTTATTTTGCGGCCAGGCGGCGCTTGAACCGCGAGAAAGTCATCAGCAACCTCTTCCCTGCCGAAAGCTCCGCCGACGCCCGGTTCTGGGCGCAGGACTTGAAGGAGTACCTGCGGCGCGCCGATCCAGAGAAGGACCGCTTCCTCTGGCCCAACAAGCCGTCGGCGCTGGACGAGTGGGGCCGGGAGGGACTGTCCTTGTGCGCGCGGTACATGACGGAAGTCCAGAAACTCTGTGCTCAACACAGAATCCGGCTGACCATTGTGATTTATCCTTCGCCTTATCAGCTCACCAGTAGCAACCTGACCGGTATCCCAGTCACGTTCTGGCGGGCATTTGCGGAGGAGCACCGCATCGATTTCCTCAACCTCTTCCCGGTATTTATCGGCAGCGAACCCCCCGAAATCGTGTACCCAAAGTACTTCATCAAAGGCGACGTTCACTGGAATGAAGCCGGGAACCGCCATGTCGCCGAAGCCGTGCTCAAACACATCCGGGAAGTTTTGCGATGATACGGTGCCATATTCACATGGCCCAAAGGTTGCGCTCGGAAAAATCTGCAATATTCAACCGGGAGATTCTGGCCTCTCTCTCGGTGTGGGTGATGGCGTTTGCGATACGAGCGGTTTACCTATGGCGGATCAAGCGCGCGCCGGCATGCCTGATCCGGCGCCGCAGTAGAAAGCTGGTGAGAAATGAGGGCCTAGCAGCCTAATTCGACTCACAAATGATGCTGCGAAGCATTTTAACGTGATTATGGATGTTGGAGCTGTCTTCAGGCGCCATGGCATGCGAGAGATAAAATTCCAAGTCTGCCAACGCTTGCGCAAAAAGACTGGTTTGCATATAAAGGAACCCGCGGTCGCGAATTTCGGAAGGAGTTCCTGGGTTGAGCAGAAGAATTTTATCTATCACCGACAAAGCCTGATTGTACTGCTCTTTTTGCATATAAATGCCTTTGAGGTTATAAAGCATGCGGGTGATGATGGCTCGTTTTTCCATCGGCTGGAGCAGGGAGGCATTCATGGCCACCCTGCCGCTGTGGATCTCGTCCAGAAGCTCCTGGCAATCGTTTATCGTCAGTATTTTGCCCATATTGAATGGATCAAAAATGATTTCTCGCCCGTTAGAGACATTCTTCGCCAGAAAATGCCCGGGGAAACCGACCCCTTGAACTGAAAAACCGATCCGCTTGGCCACTTCCATATAAATAAGCGAAAGTGAAATAGGGATGCCCAGTCTTCGATCCAAGACCTGATTCAGATAACTGTTGCGCGGATCATAATAATCTTCGCTGTTTCCTCGCAAGCCCTCCTGTACGAAAAGAATTTCATTGATGCTCTCAATATAATCTACTGCTGTGCGATTTATTCCAATGAGCACTTCCGCACGTGCGGCAAGAGTGTCCAGGCGCCGCAAATATCCCATCATGTCCAAATCCGGATATTCTCCTAATGCCAGGACCAGCGCAGCTCGATCCAGAGGAAAAACCTCCTCATCAATAGCTGCAATTTCTGAAAACAGACGACGGGCTTTGATGGTTTCAATAATCACGTCAGTCCCTTTTCTTTACCAGCTCATGGAAAAGGCCTTGCAGACTATCCGGCTGCATATTCTCCAGAGAGGATACTACTTTGTTTGCTTCCTGCAATTCCGCATCAGGATACGGATTACGGAAGGCTGATCTTCATTGGAGATTGCAGCTTGAATTCAAGCACAGTTTCGGCGGGGATCTTCAAAACTTCGCCTCTGGTCATAACCTGCACTCCGGTCCCGACAGCAGCGCCGGAACCTGCGCCAATCGCTGCTCCTTTGCCCCCGCCCGCAATAGCGCCGATAATCGCGCCAAGCGCAGCGGTTCCGCCTACCGTTGCCGCCGTCCGATTAGCACGAGAGGATCCCATTTCGGTATAGTCGGAAGTACGCAGGAAATAAGTTCTCCCGTTGTAAATAATATCGGTCAACTCCAAAACCAGCTGTGATCGCCCGGAAAGCTTCCCTGATTCCTGAGCGTAGGCAATTCTCCCCTTTGCAGCCGTCCCGCGGGGAAAAATCGTTTGATTGTCCCAAACCATTGCATCAGAAAGAATAGCATCAAAGACATCTCCTACCCTATTGCGATCAGTGTCAATGGCAGTAGTGGTTCGGATGACGACCGGGGTTCCTGACGGGAAAGTGACGGCTGAACCAGTCTGAGCCGGCGCATCCTGAACCACCGGAGGAGTGGGTACAGGCGTCGCGGGCTGCAGGGCAGGTTGTTCCGGCTGGCTCGGAGCGCTCGGCGGCACTGAAGAACGGGAGTTGGCCGGCGCCTGCAGTTCCGGTTCCTTGAAAACGATCTGGTCAATATCGGAAATATTGAAACTCTCCACCCGGCTGAGGATTCTGAACTCCACTACGCGGGAATCTCCGCGAACGAATTTCCCGGTGTATATTCTGCCGTCCTTAAGTATGATCTGGTCAGCTAGCGCTGTCGCGCTCAACAGCGCAATGGCCAATGCTGCCAAACAAACACAGAGCTTAAACTTCATTTCTGTTCTCCCTTCAAATTATAAAACTTCCGGCCGGCAGCCGGAATTCTCTTAGCCGCATTATGATTGTATAAATTTATCGCCAGTTAGGTTCAGATTCAATCCTTTGAAGATTGCGATATTGCGCCGAACCAGTTGTAGGGGAGAGACTGCAGAAAAAACACTATTGATCTTTATTTGCCGACTTTGCGGTATTTTCATTGTGAAATCCATAACGCAACACTTTGATTTTCACAATCCTCCTGCCGAATTCCATGCACTTCTCATAGCTTGGGATGAAAATATCAATGATTTTTCCTTTGATAAGACCCCCGGTATCCAAAACCTGATAAATACCGCTCATTAACGGTGTTTCAATATAAATCATTGATCCAAGAGGAATTATATTGGGGTCTGCAGCAACCCGCCCGGGGGCTGTCGGAACTCCGGACCGTGTAATTCCAGAGAGGCAGTAAGCTGTTGCTTGAAATACTTCAGAATCTGGCGATTTGGAGACAGCAGGCGGATTAGTGGCGTTCTCACCAGCGTTTATGGTTGGACTGTCTGCCATTCTGGAGCACTCCCGGTGGGTCAAATGTATAAGGAGTCCGATGCTGACAACTGCAACGACAAACCGAAATAGTGACAGACGTTTTTGATTTGTGCTCGGCTTTTCCATCAACATAAAGACATCCTCCCGAAAAGGGGGTTCCCCCACCGGCAAAAAATAGAGTTTCACTCAACGCAAATCAGACAAGCGGGGGAAAAGAGATATCCGGACATTCCTTGTACGAGCAGGAGCAAAGAAATCGTCTCTCGAGTGTCTCCGGGCATGTCAAATAGCCTAGCAGTTCTGGATCATTTCGGCAAATAAAAATGAAGGTGCCAAGGGATGCTCGTTTGTGAAGGCCAATCGTTCGGGGGTGAAGTCCCCGAGCAAGCCTAGGCCCTTCCTGCCTATCCGGTTGACTCCACATGGTTCGGGTGTGCGAGTACGCCTAACACTCAACGCAAAGGCGCAAAGACGCCAGGGTGCAATGATCGAGATGCGGGCTTTGCGTCCTTGCGACTTTGCGTTAAACAAATGACCTTGCTGTTCAGAACCCTCTTCATGGAGTCAACCGGATAGGCATGAGGCCCTTAGACCTTGGTATTGACCCGATTGAGACAAAAAAGCAATAATCAGTCAACAATCAGAGGGGGTTGGCCAGAACCTTCTGGTGGAGGCTGCCACTGAAGTGCGGACCCAGATCTCCCGGGCCGAAAAACAACTTGCGCGTCGAGCCAGTTCAGTTGGGAAAAGGCGACCGAAACCCGAAATAAGGGTGGAAACGGTTTGACAACCTCTTAAGGAGAAAGAATGATTCCTGTTATTGCATTTTTAAGAGACACCGCGAGACTTGCAGGGAAGGAACGGTAGTGAGAGCAGAAGCAGACAGGGCAGAAGAAGCATCGGCGCGTTGCCGCGTCTTGCTGATAAAAAGCTGTTCAAATGATCCTGCCTGGAATGTGGTCAATCATCCGCTTGGGCTGATGAGCATTGCCGCTTATCTGAGAGAAAAATATCAGTACGAAGTGAAAATTGAGGATATCCGGGTAAGCGGAAACGACCGCGTCGGCTTGGAATCGGCGATCCGGCTTTATGCTCCCGATATCGTTGGAATCACCGCTCTGACCTTTGAATCCAATGCTATTCCATGGATTGCAGAAAGTGTCAAACGAGTGAATGGAAATACGCCTGTGCTGCTGGGAGGCCCCCACGCGACTGCCTATCCGGAAAAGGCTGTGCAGATTCCCGGTATTGATTACGTGGTGCTTGGCGAAGGAGAAGTAATAGCCGGCCGGCTGATAGAACGCTTATTGGGCAAGCGCGATGTTTCCGACATAAAAGGGATCGTCTACAAAACTGGTGAGGAAATTGTTTCAACCGGCAGGGGAGGTTTCATCGATGATCTAAACAAATTGCCGATGCCCGCGTATGATCTGATTTCCATCGAACCCTATGGGAAGTTTGAACGGATGAGCCGTACGGGCTCGGGAAAGTTTATGAGCCTTTTTTCCTCGCGCGGCTGCCCCTATCGGTGCATCTACTGTCACAACATCTTCGGGAAGGAGTTCCGCTTCCGCAGCGCGGAAAGTCTCTTTAACGAGATCAAGCATCTTCATGACACCTACAATATCCGCGATTTTGAAATCCTGGATGATATCTTCAACTTGGATCGGGATCGCCTGATCGATTTCTGCGAGCGCATTATCAATAGCGGCATGAAGATTACTCTGGCTTTTCCAAATGGAATGCGGGGCGACATATTAGACGAACAGCAGTTATCCAAACTTAAACAAGCGGGTACCATCTTCATCGCCTTTGCGGTCGAAACCGGATCGCCGCGTCTGCAGAAGCTGATCAAGAAGAATATTCAGCTGGATAAAATAAAGAAGAACATCGAAATCGCGCACTCTCTCAGAATCCATCCCCACGGATTCTTTATGATAGGATTTCCAGGGGAAACCTTGGCAGAAATGAAAATGACTGTTGAGTTTATGCTTTCTTCCAAGCTTCACAGCAGTGCTCTGTTTGTTGTCATGCCATTTGAGGGAACGGAACTGGGTGCGATCGCAACGGAAATGGGAAAAGTCCCGGTAAGAGATTTTTCCATGAGCTATCATACGGAGAATTTCGTCAATTTGACTGCGGTGCCCTCCGAGGAAGTGAATCGCATCCGCCGGCGGGCGCTGCTGAAATTCTATCTCAATCCATCTCGAGTTTTTGTATTCGTCAGGGACTTTCCCAGTAAACGAGAGCTATGGAAGCTCCTTTTCGTGTTTTTCCGGCGCTTACGGTGGAGGGGGTGATCATCCGAATCAGTCTTGGCCGTTCCATTCTGAATGGAAATGTTTATCAAGCGATAGCTTAATGCGTATTCTTTTCATATACAAAGATATTAACCTGAACGGACCATTCGGGATTCTCTCTCTTTCGGCGGCTTTACGCGCTGCGGGTCATGAAACCGGCCTGGCCCTGGTTGAACGCAAGGGATTTCTTGCGCGTGTACAGGATTTCAAGCCCGACGTACTTGCATACTCCCTGACAACCGGCTTTCACCGTTATTATCTGGAAATCAATCACCAACTCAGGGCTGAACTCGCACGGAACGGCAGGCGAGTCCTGAGCCTGTTTGGTGGACCTCATGCCACGTTCTTCCCGGAGATGATCGAGACCGATGGCGTTGACATGATTTGCCGGGGCGAGGGCGAAGATGCAATTGTAGATCTTGCGGACACGCTCAGGAACGGCGGGGATTACAGCCGCATCCATAACCTGTGGATAAAAAGCGGCGATTCTATCATCAAGAATGACGTGCGGCCGCTCATCGCCGATCTGGATTGCATTCCGTTCCCGGATCGTGATCTTCTTTACGGACAGGACCGCTTCATGCGCGATTCGCCGATGAAGATATTTTTTCCGAACAGAGGATGTCCGTACATATGCACGTATTGTTTCAATCATAAATATAATGAACTATACCGCGGCAAGGGAGAGGTTGTCCGCTACCGGTCGGTGGATAATGTCCTTGCCGAAATCAAGGATGTCCGCTCAAAATACCCTTTGAAATTCATCTTTTTCCTTTCCGACAATTTCATCCTGAGCAGGGATTGGGTCCGCGAATTCGCGGAACGCTTCCCCAAAGAAATAGGTTTGCCATTTACTTGCAACATACGCGCTAATCTCCTGGATGAGAAAGTGGCATCAGACTTGAAAAAAGCTGGATGCCTTTCCGTGATTTTCGGGGTTGAATCAGGAAATGAACGAGTTCGAAACGAAATCCTGAAACGACAAATGTCCGACGAGGTTATCCTGCACGCGGGGAGCCTGCTGCGAGCCAGAGGGATTCGAATGTACACACAAAATATCCTTGCCCTGCCCGGCGAAAGCTTTCCTCAGGCGCTTTCCACACTGGCCCTCAACCAGCGATTGCGACCATCGTATGCCTGGGCTTCTATTTTTACTCCATATCCCTCAAATGAACTGACGGAATATGCCGTCAAAAACGGATTTTTCGACGGCAATACAGACCAGGTCAATTACAGCTTCCATGCCCACTCTGTTATGCGATTTGCAAGCAGGCGGGAGCGCCGGATGTTTACGAACCTTCATCGGCTTTTCGGAATTATGGTAGAGTGGCCGGTCCTCGGTAGGCGCGCCCGGGCGCTGTGCGCGATTCCTCTGACACCGGTTTATTCCCTGCTTTATAAACTATGGTATGGCTACACAAATCGCTACCGCATCTATTCCTATCCGATGTCTTTCCGGGAATACCTCCTCGGCGTAATCCGTTTCTTCCGAAAGGACAGTTCGTGAGAAACCCTATCTTCAGGCTTGCCGATCCGCTCTCAAAATGCAAACCATCCTGGTCGTAACTGTTTAGCCCACTTCACTTGTATGGGCAAAGAATCAGCGCCAAAGGCGCCCTTATTTTTAACCCACTATGATATGATGATGCAAATGGGCAAGCCTTCAAGGAAGAAAAGCGTTCATTCAATGAAGCTAAAAAAAGCCGGGGAGGGCCATGGACCGGAACTAAAACTCTCGCACGCGTCACCATCACAAAGCAGTCTGCAAAAGACGGCTTCAATAATTACGTTTATCCAATTTTTAATCTTATTGTTTGTTTCATTCGCCGTATATTTGAACGCCCTTTCCGGCACCTTCGTATATGATGATAAATCAATGGATGTTTCAGGGGATATATCCGCGATATTTTTTAAAACCAACTACTACAGACCCCTGCTGCTGATTGTTGGTAAGCTCATTTATCATGTCTTCGGTCTGGCCCCCTGGTGGTTTCATCTGGTCAATATCCTCTTTCATTGTGGCACATCCGTTATTGTGTTTCTGACGATACGGAGATTGCTGAATGAGGAGAGAGTCCTAATGCCCTTGGCATACCTTTCCCCTCCGTTTATAGCAGCCTTGCTGTTTGCCTCGCATCCTATCCATACGGAGGCGGTAGCATGGATGGCCGGATTAAATGATGTGGCATTGACGTTCTTCTACCTTTTATCGTTCTATCTTTATGTCAATTCAGAGGACAAAAAGAAATGCAGCTATATCTTCTCTGTAATATCTTTTGCCCTTGCAGTGTTTTTAAAAGAACCTGCTCTCACGCTGCCGGTCGTCCTTTTCGCCTATGACTTTGTCTTTGCAAGGAGACAGGCTTCTCCTCCAGTTTATGTAAAACGGTATGCTCCTTTCCTAATGATCGGGATGATTTACCTGGCACTACGCATGCATGCTCTTGGACAGTTTGCACCACAGCGCAGGCATGTGGAGTTAACCGCCTATCAATATGCAATCAACATATTTCCTCTTTTTATCCAATATCTCCAAAAACTCTTGTTTCCTGTTAATCTCAATGCGTTTTATAAATTTCACCCGATTTTGACAATGTTCGGTTTGAAAGCATTGTTATCTCTTGTCGGAACCACCGTATTTGTAGTTTTCATGTATATCAGTGTGAAGAAAAACCGAGTGGCTTTTCTCGGACTTATGTTTATTACGGCGCCACTACTCCCAGCCTTATATATTCGGGCGCTGGGTGAAAGCACGTTCGGCGAGAGATATCTTTACCTGCCCTCTGTTGGTTACGTGCTTCTTATAGCCGTGCTTGTGTCATGGTTGCGGGATAGACTGCCGCGGGTAGCCAGGAGCATCCCGATAGTCGTTATAATAATATTGGGGTTATATACTTTCGGAACAATAACCAGGAATAGTGTCTGGAAGGATGACTTTACTCTTTGGGCGGATACTGTCAAGAAGTCACCCGATAGCGCAGAGGTTCGTAATAATCTTGGTCTTGCATACGCGTCTCAAGGTCTATTGGATAGGGCAATTGCAGAATATCAAACAGCTTTACAGCTCAAGCCCGATTATGCATCGGCTCATTATAATGTTGGTATTGCATACGCATCTCAAGGCCAATTCGATAGGGCAATTGCAGAATATCAA
>JAHFUH010000399.1 GCA_023265215.1 Acidobacteriota bacterium | reverse complement strand
CTTCGTGAGCGCCGTAACGTCCGCAGTGCTACCGCTAATCGGATACTCTAAAATTCGCGTGGCGTCAGGAGCTCCGCCGTTCCCCGAAAGATAGTCACGGGAAGGCGTAATGCGAAGAGAGCCAAAAAACGCGCGAATCTCGGCTTCTCTCTTTGCCTCCTGTCGCCACTCTACCGTCAGCCCTGCTTCCACTACGCCATTCCTCGCGCTGAAACCAAAGCCGCGTTTGCCGTCCGGCGTAAATATGCGCAGAAACTTGAAACGATTTGTGGGCACGAGCAAGCGCGACACATACGGCTCGATGTGGTCGAAACCATTCGCGGCATAGTGGTCCGGTGCCGCTTCTAACGAAACTCCGGTGCGGGAAAACGTGACCGTGCCGCCGCTTGGTCTCGAAAAGCTGATGAATGTATTGCGAGGGAACAGCAGAAAGAAGGCGACGGCTGCTGCGATGATGAGCGCGGCAAAAATTAGTAGTGCAATTTTCATACGGCGTGCGAACCCAGGCTACCGAAAAAACTCAGCGGCTGCCGGCGACTGAGCCCCGTATGTAAACAGAACGCGCCACCCGCCGTCCGCTGAAGTGACCTCGTGAGGCCTTGGCATCATGGGGGATAGGAAGAATAAGCGAGGAGGCTGCCTTCTTCCGCGATCCTCCAGTCCCTTCCGATAAGGACCATTACGTTAACTTGAACAAATTTCTTATATTCCAAGAGTCATTTTACAGCAGTTTGTCTATAAAATATTGAAAATGTGCATACGTTTCCTCTTTCGGGATCGGCTATAGGGGCAGCTTCCCGCTTGCCGGACATTTGACGCTTCCTCGAATCGGACTACAAGGGAGTCAGGAGGGAATTTCATTTTCCGGGCGGTGTGCAGTCGCATAAGATTATTTGAACAAGCGCATGGGGACAGGCGTCTTACTTACAAACGATTCTTCTAAACTATATGAAAAGACTGAAGTGTAAATGGATTCCAATCATTTTGGTTCTCATATTCGTGCTGGCTCAATTACCGGCACAAGAACTTTTTCGAGCCGGCATTAATGTTCCGGAGCCGAAGCTCGTCAAAAAAGTGGAGATCGAATATCCAGATATAATCAAGCACTGGTTTATGGGGAATGGCCCAGTAGTCCTCGATATTTCAATTAATGAGCAGGGCTTTGTGACTGACATGGAGGAAAGGAGTTACGACGCTTCAGGTCTCGATGCTGTCAAAGCCGCCGTGAAACAGTGGCGTTTCTCTCCGACTATTGTTGCTGGCAATGCTGTTCCGGTGACCGCTACTCTAATTGCCGTCTTCTCGCTGAGCTACAATCCTTACACGATCGATTTGGGAACAAAGGCATCCCTACTTAAGTTGCCTCCGGGTAATTGGTGCGTTTTTCCAGCGACCCTGACCCATGATGGCCAATTCAAGGAAGAGCAAGATTCACGTTCCATGGCAATGCGGGATGTTGTTTCCGGAGAAGTCAAGAGTATGTCTATAAAAGAGCACTGTGGTGAGCAGGCAGTTAAACAGTACACATTGATCCCCGAATCAGATGCTCCTTTTTCAATAATCGAATCAAAGATGCAATCACCGGAGCCCCATACACTTTATAGTCTGGCCAGTTCTCGATATGCTTTTCCTTTGCATCATTCCACGATTGCGCATTCCAAGCCGGGATTAGTTCGGCTGTATTATTCAACAATCCTACCCAGCAATGGCTCTCAGCTTATCCAGCTGGCAGGAGTTGATTCTGAGGTTATGCCTCCACAATTCGACATTGATTTCAATCATCTGGCAGGATCATTCAAGAATTCTCACCATAAGGACGGTGCCATTTATTTCTTCACTATATTTGTCGATGAAAAGGATAGCGTTTTGGGCGTTGAATACAGAGATGAATATAGCGATACGAAGAATGAAAATGAAATGGTTATAGAAGCTCTGAGCAATGCCACTGTGCTTGCACCAGGGACACGCAACGGTAAGCCGGTTCCAACGGCTGTTATCGTGGCGATTCCAGTGAAATGAAAAGGTTTTGTTTCGCTTCCGATGAGCAACAAACTGTCCGTAAGCTATTACTTAAATACAGTTGCGATTATTTTTGAGCAGTGCCTTAATCCTTTCCAGGTCCCCTTGCATTGCCGCGACATGAATTTCTGTGTTCTTGCTATGCCAGGAGGAGCAGCTCCAAGCCAAGGCAAACAGAATTGCAATGGCCAAGAGAAGAAGTGCAAGCTGTAAACGATGACTGAGGAAATAGCCTCTGTTCATGGCTGATCCTAATTTCTTATCAGCTTATCACAATTCGGCAACGCAAAAAATAATGAGATTCTGTTGCGAAATGTTTCTGACTCCCAGGATTCTGGGAAACCAGCCGCTTCACATTCTCAGTTTCCGCCATGCCCGTATCACGGTCTTTACAATCTTTTTAGCCTCCCAGTTCAGCAGCAAGATGCTCATACAATTAGACTTATGGCTTCCACAAAATATGGGAAAATTTGTCAGCACAGAACCTGAAAGGTTACTATAAAATATCATTATTCTTAATCGGCGGAGTATATAACATGTGTCGTGCATTCCCATTACTTTGCCTCATAGTAATCATAATGCCAATCGCAGGGGAGGATCGATTCCCTCCGGTTCGGACAGCAATGGTATCCAGCGGGAACAGTAAGCGTGCTGATTATAAATATGACTCCGGCGATATGCACGCCGAGACCAGGGGAAACGATGTGCAGATTTCCTGGAAGGCTGCAGATGGTACGCTTCAAACCTGGGTTATGATTCCCGACGATTTTCAAAACGAGGTGAAATGCGAAGAAGATTCGTGTGCGGTATCCAATTGGTTCACATGTTACGGCAAATGCATCATGTCTTCGCCGGAAATTCATCTATATGATTCAAGTGATAAGACATTGTATTTTTCAGTACCTCTGGATCTTTCCCAGAATAGGCCACATGCCGTTTTCAAAGCAGACCTCAATGCCCGAAAAGCAACATTCGTCTTCGAGGCTTATGGCTCTGGCTTAATAAGATTTTTGGTTTCGCCGTCAGCTTCGTTGATTGCATTCCTCGAAGGATAGCGTAATGGAAGATGCGCCAGCAGCCTCCATCTTCGAATTTTTGACATAAAGAGTAAGAACCTGTTAGAACCAATAGTAGTAGGGCGCACCGATGAATCAGTAACCTTACGAGAAAATGTGTCGTATGAGTCCATTGCGTGGTTGTCGGATACTCAGCTGCTTCTGAAAGGTCGCATGTGGAATTGCAGGGATAATGAGGCCAGTGATGAAATTCCGACACAGGCGATTGTTGATCTGAACGACAAGCCTGTTCAGCGATAAGATCTTAGATTAATTTGTTTTGAGTGTTGTTTTCCATATGTCCCGTTGTGGGAAACTTTGCATCATAGGTGTATTCAAAATTCCTAACTGAACGCGCCGATTTTAATATAAAATGCATTTGTCATCAAGGCGCTGAGCTCTTGTTTACATAATTTCTAATTATCAGCAGTTCTGCCGGCATCTGCGAGGGAGGATCCGGAATCGTCAGGCAGCTTGTCCTTCCTATCCTTAGCCTATAGAATATATGAATGTTTGTAGTATAATCATTAAGCAACACACTCCAAGCTGTCTTATTGCAGTTTACGTTTCCTATTATGATCATCAAACGAGATTCGCTACCGGCGAATCAGGAAGAGGGGGACTGACATGAAATGCTTTCCTCTGATTTTGGTTGTGGCCTTGATCACCGCAGTCGCCAATTGCACGTTTGTATACGGACAGGATTCGAAAAATGCCACTGCTTGCCAAGACATCATAACAAACTCCTCAACATCCACTCTCACGGATCGCATCGACGGATACTACTTCGCCGCACTGTGTTATTGGAAAATAGGGGATGTGGATAATGCCATGCTCGCTTTTGCTAAGGCTGAAGTTCTAGGCAGAAAAACAGCGGAAAATTCTACTGCCATAAAGGCGAGGGAGGGGCTGGAAAAATTGTACGGATCCCTTCATAACGGCCTAACGATAGGCATCGAGAAGGTCTACAGGAGAGCGGAAGATTCGCTTTCAGAATTAGATAAATAAATCACCCGCGGAGTCTATTGCTTCTATTATTCGATTAGGATCGACTCTTTCAAAATTATTTCGGCGTGCCTTCCGGGAACGGAATACAGGAGGAAAAATCCGTTGCGGGATGCTGAATGGCTGCTAACTCCCACGAAGTCCAAAATAACCGGCCAATTTTACGTTAAATGCAGAGATTTTCTCCGAGTCTTTGGATACAAATTCAGTTAAATAGCTTTTCCCATATTCTTCTTATTTCTTCTTCATTTTTGATGAGAGCGTTTTGTATGCAGGCGTTTACAACCAACAAAATTGTGGCTCCGGCTTGTCGACGATCATTTGTTCCAATCGTGCTATAATCACAGAAGCGCGTAAAATCAGCATTCCTGAGAACGGGCAGCGATTAGCCGGTTATGTCCCGATCGAGGAAGTTGCTGCCACGAAGATGGAAAGTGAACGGTCACATCAGTAAAATTAAAATCTATGATCAAAAAAGGAATCTCTGCTGGCGTGGTACACAGCATACCAGCGGATTTACGAAAGGCCCTTGCTTCCGACCCAGCCGCGCGAGCAGCATGGGAGGATATTACGCCGCTTGCACGCAACGAATGGATATGCTGGATTATCTCCGTCAAGAAGCCGGAAACCAAAAGACAACACATCGAGAGGACGCGTACGGAGCTTAAAGAAGGCATGCGTCGACCATGCTGTTGGCCGGGTTGCCCTCACCGCTAACAAAGAACAGTGCCCACGGCCAAACATCAATTGCTCCGCATTGCTGCGGGGCTTTTACAAAAAGTTTTCACTTGCTTCAGCTGTGCCTGCAGACGGCATGCAAATATCAGGAAAAGTGGGACACTCCCACGAAGTCGCATTCGAGGAAGTAATCCTATGCATACCCCCCTATGCCGCAGGAGGCGATTATGGGACTGCCCCCAACCTCCTCCTCAAATCCTCGCTCAGCTTGCCGGTGCAAATCTCTTCCACGGGACCGGTCATGACCAGATTCAAGTCTTTGTCGATTTCAATGGTGAGATTGCCTCCTTCCATCTGGACTGTGACGCGGCCGACCACCAGTTTCTTGTCGAAACACGCGGTCGCCACGGCGCATGCGCTAGAACCACTGGCGAAAGTGTGACCGGCGGCGCGTCCCATATCGACTCGAACTGCGACTACCCGGCCTTTCTCCAAAATTAAGCGGGTGTTCACCATGCCGCCGAGCGTTTGGATGGTAAACTCGGTTTCGTTCGTGTAGCCGTGGTCGTAAAGAAATTTGGAAAAAATGCGCAATCCGTTCCCGCTTTTCTCAGCCTCCGAGCCATCGGGGTTGAAAATCCGAACAGCGAAATTCGCCTTTGCATTCTTGTGCACTACTAAAATCCCGTCCGAGCCGACTCCAAGATTGCGGTG
>JAHFUH010000398.1 GCA_023265215.1 Acidobacteriota bacterium | reverse complement strand
AACAAGCGAAATGAAAATGGCCGGTGGGTCCCAGGCATACATTGAGGCCTACGCTCCGAACGCCCCCCTGAGATTGGTCGGAACCAGCGATTTCTTCGGCTCATTTATAGGAAAAACAGTGACTATTCAGGGAACTCCCCGAGTTCATTTTGACGAGGGGTGCTGGAATGAACACCTCCTACCGCAGCCGTTCCGCCTCATGACCTGGTCTCAAAACACTAATTAATCAGCCGTTACCGGCTCTGATGGTCTGCGTATAGCAGGTAGTGTTCGCTGCCGAGCCGTTCAAACAAGCATTCCCCGCGCGTCCACAATTTGAATTTTTCCCATTGCGCAAGTTCTGCATCCGCCCTGGCGCCATCATGATTCAACCGGAATGAATGAACCGACGATCCCTTCCGCACAAACAGGATTTCCTGGCCTGTTACCTTGAGCCCCCACTTCTCCGGATGCCGTGCGAACGGAGTATGGTCAAACAACTGGAACCGGCTTGAAGTGACCGCGTCCACGACGTCGTTCGTCTTCTCCAGTAATTGGACGGTGGCTTCATAATCCGCATCCGTGCTTCCCGGGAGCCCAAAAATAAGCATCAGCAAATTTGAGATTCCTGACGCGTGCGTGTCACGGATGAGACGCGGAAGGTCGCCCGCGTCAACGCCTTTGTCCACCTTGTCCAGCAGGGCCTGCGAACCGCTTTCCACGCCCCAGCTTATCCATCGACAACCGGCCTTATGCAGTTTCTCCAGCAGCTCACGCGTGTAAGCCTTTGACGGCCGCCCCATGGCGTGAAAACGGATATCGAGCCTTTGCCGGAGGATTTCATCCGCGAGCCTGTCCAGACTCTCTTCGTCAAGATATTGGTCGGCAAAGTAAAAATGGCGCGCCCCCTGTTTTTCCTCCAGCTGCTTCAGTTCCTCCACGAAGCCGGCCGTAATCTTGTGACGGTAATGGCCGTAGGAGAAGTTATGTGCACAGAACCGGCATCGATGCCAGGCGCACCCTCGTGAAAAAAGCACGGGCAGTACGGGTTCGGGATTGAAGTATTGGGATAAATCGGCGAAGGAAAAATCGGGCGGGGGGATGTTTTCCACGGGCAAGGGCCGATTGGCCGGAGTTGGACGTCCCTGGCACAGCGCAAGAAAAGCCTCTTCCCCTTCTCCCGGTACGATATCATCCACAAACGGGCAGGCGGCCAGCAGTTCTTTCGTGTCAAGCGCGGTCATCATGGCCCCGCCGAGCACGATTCGGCAGCGTCGGTCTCCAAGTTTTTCTCGAAGCCGCAACGCCAGGGCCAGACCAAACACCACCTGTTTGGGATAGAGCAGAGAAAAGCCCATGAGTTCCGCCTGAAACGCGATCGCCGGTTCCAGCAGAGCATCCAGCAAACTTAAAAACCGGCTCTCCGCTTTGCCGCTCTCCAGGTAATGTTTCGCGGACTGCCACCAAGAGTCCATTTCTGCGGACAGCCCGGCATAAGCTCCAAGCGAATCTAAATATTGCTTCTTATCATAGAAATTCCCTTCCTGCCCTTGAGCATAGCGGACATGCCTTTCGAACTCAGATTGTCTCTTCGCCAGCAGATGCCAGGCTTCGATATTCATGTCCATCACCACCAACGGAACTTCCGACGCGTTGATTTTTACATAAGCGGATAGCGCGGCTAAGCCCGCCGGAACGTACGTGGGACTGGCAGGGGGCGGAAAGATGAGCATAGTTTTCATGGTGTCAAAACTGCCTTACGGGACGAACAGATTTTCCTGGACTGAAAATCCGGACAACAAATTGCACTTTGAGGCGCAGGCATGTCTGATCCGGAAAACCCCTGCGCAAAAAACCTGCAGTATAATATTGGTCGCGGCTTAAAATCGCCAAAGAAAAAAGAGTTTAGTTGACATAACGGTCCTAATCGTTAGCCGCGGCAGGAAAACCCATTTTGAGAAAGGGCGGTCATTCTGCCTACAGGCAGACCTTCAGCGTCTCAAAAGTCAGTCCCCAATGGGCATAGGTGTTAAGTTAAGGAAAGCTTCATTAAGCGCTGAAAGCGCGGAGCAGCGAAGCCCAGGGGGCAAGCCCATAAGCGCTAAGATAAGCATGAATCCTGCAGCTCAAATCAAATAAATATCGAATATCGAACAAGGAATTTTGAATTTCGAAGGTTTTGCGGTTCGAAATTCCTTGTTCGATATTCGATATTTAAAGTCCGGTCCAGCAAATTCACTTATCTTAGCGCTTATGGGCGCAAGACCTGGGAGTCCGAGCGGCTTTAGGCATCAGCCCTATAAGGGCGGCGCAGGCTGTTTCGCCTTTCAGGGCTTACGATAATTTGCATGCAATATCCCAGGGTTTCGGCTGCTTCGCAGCCTTCACCCTGGGCTTTGCTGCCTCGCGCTTTCAGCGCTCGGAATAAAATCTTGATGCAGGATGGATTGAGAATCCTTAACTTAACACCTATGCCCCAATGGGGGCCAGGCAGCAGTTGCCGCAGAGCTGGTAATACTGTCAGCGCCGTCGCGAAATTCTGTCCCAGATCGGACAACGGTTTTCGCATCCCTCCATGGGCTCTTTCCAATTCTGCTGATCCACTTCGTTGGTTTGTCGCCGACTCGTGGAATTTGCCTGTTGGCCAACTCCCAAGATACGGGACATCTGGGAGTATTGGGATTTAGCTTTCATAATGGGTGTGTTATACAGTCACTGCAAATCGCCGCTTTTCGATAATATGGCGCACGTCAGAGGGGCTATGATCCTCAAAAAACGAGGGAAGCGCACTATTATTATGGCTTTTCTGACTATTCTGAGCTTGCCACTGCGGGCTCAGAATGGCGCATCTCTCGCCGATCAATATACCAATGTGGATTACGGCTACTCCGTTCTTATACCCGAACACTTGCGAATTCGCCGATCTGACCCACTTGCACCAAACCACGGTTTCGGCATTGATCTGTCTGATAAACCTCCTTCCTACCTATGGGTCGACGGAACTTTTTATTCTGAGGATTTCACTGTGTCAGAAGTTCCACAGGTTACAATCCGAGGCCTTCAGTATAGGGGCGCGGCCAATATAAAACTGCGCAACAAAGTTAGGATACGGCTCGGCGGCCTTTCTGCAATGCTTTTCATAATTGACTACGAATTAAAGCAAAAACCGATGGTTTCAGAAACCATATGGGCGTTGCGACCCGCCAAAAAGGATAGCATTGCCATCCATTACTCAATCGTTCTGGAATGCGCAAGAGAACGTTTCGATCAAGACTCTCATATTGCCGAGAAACTACGGCAGGGGTGGCACCTTCTGCCCCATTGATTGCTATTTAAGGTCTTGGTCCACAAGCGGCAGATTTGTCCCATTTGGGGAGTCTAAGCCGCCCGCACCAGATTTCCTCTTTTTTGAATTGACGTAGGTATATACAATAGAATACACTTAAAGTATGAAATTCGAGTGGGACGAGAATAAGAATCGCTCCAATTTCAATAAACATAGTATCTGGTTCGAAGAAGCACAGACTATTTGGGCTGATTCAAATTCCATCGAATATTTTGATCCGGAGCATAGCTCCAATGAAGATCGCTATATTCGAATCGGGCATTCCACAAAAAGCCGAATCCTTCTGGTAGTATTTTGTGAGCGGGCAGAAGGATCAACGATTCGCATTATTTCTGCTCGAAAAGCAACTATGCAAGAGATGAGGGATTATGAAAAGGGAATATAACCTCAGCAAACTCAAAAAACGTCCAGGGAAAGTAAAAACTGACCCTGATGCCGCCAAAATCCCGATCAGCATTCGATTGGATGGAGGAGTTCTTGCTGATCTACGATCTGAAGCCGAGCGGCTTGGGATCCCCTATCAAACACTGATCAGCAGCGTTCTCCATCGCTATATTAAAGGAGAATTGGTAGATCCGAAGGCAATAGATTTGCGCCTGATCATCGCAAGAGCTTCATAGCATGGATTGCCACCTATGGCGGTCTCCATTAACATATGCGGCTTGCCAGAAAACCAAGCGCCTCTAAAGCAAACAATCGGTTTTATCCCAGCGCAGGACGTTTCCTCGAATGCGACTTCAGGACAACTGCAAGGTCAACTGGTCAACTGGCGGCCGGTCGCAGCAGGTCGGCTTTGGGCATCCGAACGAAGAAGTACCCGGCACCGATCCACAGGAATGCGAGAGTGAGCCACGCCACAAGCGAATTGCTCAGTGCAAGCGGATTCGAGGCGGCCGTATCAGCCGTCGGGACGATCTTCGCGGTCTGATTAATAGCCGCGTGCATCAGCATCGCGAGCAGCAGGCTTCCGTTGGTGTGCCCATAGAGCCAGGCGATAGCGACGGACAGCGCGGGCACCATCAACAGGTACACCGGGAATGACTGTCCGGTCTGACTGATTCCCGGAACGAAGAAGAGGGGCAGGTGCCAGCAGGCCCAGATCAGTCCCAGTAGTACGCTCGCTTGCGCGAGTCCCAGGCGCGCTGCCAGACGGGGAAGGGCATAGCCGCGCCATCCGATCTCCTCTCCCGCCTGTCCCACGGTCGTGATGACGATACTCGCCATGATGACGTACCACACTTCCTGGCCTAAGGGCGGCCATGCGCCAACGGCGACGCGGTGCATAAGCGCAACCGCGAGCTTGATCGCGGCCATGTAGCCGACTGCGAACACGTACCATCGCGCACCCACACGCCACTCGACCAACCGACGAAGCATCGCGCGCGTTCCAGCACGTCCGTCGGCTCGCGCAGTGAGCCAGAGGGCGACCATGGAAGGAGCGAAGGTTCCGAGAAGCAGCAACAACCCGGCGAGTCCCGCGAGCCTGCCCGGCGCGACACGACTCAAGATCACTGCGGCGGCGATGAAGCAAGTCCACGTTAGGGCATATGTGAGCGAGAAGAACTTGAGGAGAGAACCCATGAGTATTTGCCCGCCTAACAGTAAATATCAGTAAACTTGCTTTTTTATGCGCACATTATAGCAGATCAAAGACTTATCAGAATTATTGCAATTTATCGATCCAGGTATATACAGACTGGATGAAATCATTATAGACCATCCATGTGACTGCGAACGCTACACCTGCCATCAGAACCTTTTCTGGGATTTACTGTGCTATCGATCCGTCACCTGGACGGTTAGTCGCGAAAGCGGACACGTGAAGGGCCGCCATTGATTTCCACTTAACATTGTGGTGCAATTTCTCACAATGGGACAATGATGCCAATAAGGGCACGATTCCGAGAGAATGAATCGCCCAATTTGTGCTTGATGCCTGGTTCCCGGAGTGTGTCTTACTCAAAGGTCAAAACGCCCATTTCCAAAGAAGGATGCAGATTGTTCGACTAATATGCGGCTATCCGCGCCATCCATGTTTCCATCTTTCCCGTTCCTTGCAAACGTCAAGGCGCGTCCACTATAATTGCGACGTTAACCACCAGCAGGGTCATGCAGATATGAAAATCATAAGGATCGCCGCTTCCGCCCTGGTTATCATT
>JAHFUH010000397.1 GCA_023265215.1 Acidobacteriota bacterium | reverse complement strand
TCGCCCCGATTGCTTCTTCGAGTGTTTGTTTCAGGTCCATTGAATCCTCGGTATCTACGCAATAATCGGAAGGTTGATTTTGTCTTCCAGGTATTCTTTGATAGTCTGGATGGCAATTAATTTCCAGCGGCCGCCATCGCCCTCGTAAAGTGCACACTCGGGTCCATCGCTATCGCGGATGCGTAATATGAATGGGCTCACCGGCTGCTCGATTTCGCGGAAAGTCCGGAATGGGCTCAACAGGACCGGGTTAGGAACTTTCGCTTCACCAACCCTGGCTATTCCGGTTTTGGCGATAACGCTCTGGCTTACTCCATTGTCTGTCCATTCAGCAGAACTGTCCTTTTTGATGCTACTAATCAGCGCGAGAATTTCATCGCGTTCGGGCGTAGGCTCAAAGAGGCTCTGTAGTCCGATATTGAAAGCCTCCTTTTCGTAAAACTGACCAAATTTAAATGATGTTCCGAGCAATTCTTCGAATGCGCATTTAACAAAATATGTTCTTTGTTTCTGTGGCCCGAAAGGTTCGGAGTACAAATTGACAACGGTCGGACCGGCGATATAAATGACAGCCGGATCCTCGGGGCCCTTCTGTTCTTTGTGATTAATGCAGAATTCAACCAGCCCTGTCAGGGTTGCGAGGTTGACTGTATTCGGGGCATACAATTTGGGCGGCTCCAGCCGCGTTATTGACTTGGTGGCATATTCGTTGCCGGCTAAATCTTTTATTATTTCCGCTCTGACCGAATCCTTAATGTCACCTAAGGCCTTGTCGCTAAGTTCGCTCATTAATTTCTCCAGTCTCTTTGTTGATGTTCACCAGTTTGGCGGGCTGGTCAAATAGATGACCCTGGTCCGGATTGTTTTCCACGGCGAAACACTTTCCACCCTTCTTTCCAAAAAAGAATTGTGTGCCGCAGCCGTTGATGGCTCCTGTCTTTGAAGTGACGCCAACAACCACTGCGGCATTCTTGCGGCTGGCGTCAGGTTTGATCCTTACTTTGAGCGTCACTTCGCGCACGGCCTTGGGGTCAGTATTTGGATCTAAAATATTTTCGACAACTTTACTTAGTTCGCTGTCGAAGATTTCCATAGCCGCGCCATTGGCAAGAGTGACGAGTGTTACGGGATCTTCCTTCATAATTTCTCCTGTTGAATATCTGCGATGGTGACAATGGTGCAGTGTTCCTGACTCATTTCCTGGCCAACGTGCAAATCAATCCATTTTGGAGAATCATCGTAGATAAGATTGAGCTTGCGCGCTGCATCGAGGACAACTTTGCAACTGGCGTAAAGGTTATCCATGTCAAGAAACTGGGACCGCTTTTGATTGATGAAGACATAGCGGCGTACCTTTTCGGCCTTTTCAGGGCAATAGCACATCTGCGACCGCAGAAGAGTTATCCAGGTTCCGGAATATTTTCTTCTCCTGGTCCAATGCATTCGGAGGAGCCCGTCGCCTCCGTTTGGGCTTTTAGGCAAAAATGGAACACTGATAACTATTTTCCACATATCTACACCAGCGATCCCTGTCCAGGTTTATACCCATTCGCCCATAGCTGAAGCTCGGGCAGCGCTTTTGCCGTGATTTCCTCTGGCTTCTCGAAACCGTATTTCCCGAGCTGATCTGTAATAGTGCGATCGTTCATGCCTCGCGATCGGCAGAACTCGTAGAGCTTTGCGGCGGCCGCCTGGTCGATTCGCGGCTCCTGTTCCACCGGTGGTGGCAGTTGCTCCCCTGGTTCCGGATCCCACGCGTGCTCAAAGGCTGCAGCTGTGTCCCTGTGATCCACGTCGTCTTCGTCTGCTACAGAGGCTTCCGGATAAAATTCAGCGCTGACCGTTTCCGGGTTTTCGTCGGGCACTTGCGGAGGCTCTTTGACGGCTGGAGCCGCCGGAAGCTGCTTTGGAGTCTCAGGGGCTGCCAATCTATAGTTATCTTTAAATCCCTTCAGCTTCTGCTGGTAGCCGGCTATATCCTCCGCCCGCAGTTCGAGTCCTACCGCATATTGCTTTACCTTTTTCCCGTCGTGAATCACGTTGTATGGCGTCAATACCATTTTGAGCGGAGAATTTATCATGCGCCCGGAAGCTACCTCGAATTGCTGCATTGATGAAAAGATCCTCTTGATGCTCTCATATCCCGAAGTGGTAAATGAAGCCGTCCCGCCGATCCTTGGCATCAGGAAGAGTTGAAAGAGCAGCCTGCCGATCGGCCGGCACGGAGAGGGTTTGTCGTTGTTCGACTTTGAGTACTTGCAGCCGTGCAGCCAGCAGCCGTTTGTTATCGGAAAGTATTTTTCGCCGGCGCCAGAGGCCAGGGAGGCGAGCGTCTTCTCTTCCTTGGTTTCAGCCAGGGAGTTTATGCGCCAGGCTGAGAGCCCATCACCTTCGCAGCGCTTCTCTGTCGCCGTCCACATCTGGTATGCGCCATAAAACGGTTCATCGTGCATAAAAAAAATGTCTATTTCTGTCGGATTGCAACCGTGGGCTTCTATGGCGTCCCAATGGGGCTCGTAACTTCCATCTTCAGCCAGGCGCAAAAACGTGAAGCATTTCAGGCGCTGCGGATACTTCCGCTCTGGAGCGTCGTTCCTGGCGTTGTAATAGAACTCTTGCGCTGCCTGCTTCGTTTCAAAAGTAGTTTGCTTCAGGTTTTGCCCGGATCCGACAACGACATTCCACTTCCCATTCCTGTCGATAAATACATGCAGCGCTTTGCCCTTCGGCAGCCCGATACTGATCTTTAATACGCGGGGCTCAATTATCCTCGGAGCACCCGTAATATCGTGCGTAATTCCGTAGAGTTTTCCCGAAGGCCTCTGGATTTCTGTCATTTTCCTTCGCCAAATTCCCGTTCCATTATTTCCATACAATGCTCATAGGCTTCCGCGGACCCCCTCCAGAATTCCTTATCCAATATGTACTGCTCCATATTTGCCCGGCAGGATATGGCCATGGAGCTGATGCGTTCGGCCATACGGGAGGCGGGACCAGATGAAGGCGCTGGTCCCGGTTGCGTGATAGGGCGTAATACGTGGTTATTTTTGCTCGCGCTTCGTGCGGCCTCTGTTTCCTGCCGGCTAATCTTTTGCACACACAATATCGGGCAAGGGAGATGCTGATACATATCAGGCTGCCTCCGATTTCCTGACGCCAAACAGCGCCAGCTGTTGCACCCGGAACATCTCTACATAGTCTTCCCGCTGCTCCGCGGCTACCATTTGCGCGGCGTAACTGGCCGCCTGGGCGATCGAGAGCTCCGGGTTCGCGGCAATCAAATCGACGACCAGGGCGCATCTGCTATCCGTTGGTGGAGTCGGACGGTTCATTTCTGTTGTCCCCTTTTATCCCAGGCCTTCTCTGCTCTCTCGGGAGTCGGCTGAGCCGGGCCTCTCGCTCCGCAGTTCTGGCATTCAACGGCCACATATTCCGATACATCGTTTACCTGGGAATATTGGAAGTTATCGTGTTCGTCCTCGTGACCGCACCATGGGCAGCTTTTCACCGGTACCTCCAGTTCAGCAGGTAACTGGCAACACAGGCAGCCGCAATAATTCCCGCGATCCACAGTGCATCACTGCGCCGCTTTCGCCTTAGCTGCTCCCGATTCATCTGGGTGCAACTGTTTCCCGTGCAACATTCGTCGCCGTGTTTCTTCATTTAGCTGCCGCCCATCCAATGAATATTCCGATCCAGAACAGTGCCACTGCCGCCCAAGGTGCGACGATTGCCAGGTCTACATCGCGCCAGCGGTTGTAGTGGACCGATAGGGCAACAGGAAAATTCTTGGGCGCAGCGGCAAAATCCAGGTGCCGGCGGTACAGCTTTTCGGCAATCTGAGTGGCCGGGCGCCTGGTTGCTCGGCGCTCAAAATTGCGAACGTTCAGTGCGAGAGCTGTGTTCATGCGGTTTTCCTCCTTGCCTGGCGGACCGCGGGAATCATGCCGATCTTGCTCGCAGCCTCTTCAATTGCGGTCTTGGCGGCTTCGAGGGCTCGCGCAATATCTGAGTTCGAATTGTTTGCAAATGTCGGCAAAGGTTTGCACTGTTGCTCGCCCGAGTATCGAGACTCTAGAATCTGACGCATGATTTCAGATTTCGTTGTCTGGTTCCAAAGGGCTTCGGCATTGAGCGCCGCGACGATCTTGTCGGGCACTCTCAGCGCTACAGTTTCGTCGCCCTTTTCGTCGTGTCTGCGTGTCATATACACAGTTCCTCCAGTGGAGGCTTTCCCGAGAGCTATACCGTTGCGTCTGTTCCGTTCAACAAAAGCTTACGAAAAGGGATTCCGGTGAGCGCTTCGATCTTTTCCGCGAGTTCCGGGCTGGGTCGACGTTCGCCATTCTTGATCAAATTGACATAGGAGGTCGAAACGCCAAGCTTTTCAGCAATTTCCTTTTCCGTTACTTTTGTGTTTTCCATGTACTCTTTTAGGTTTTCGTAAATCATGATGTCCGCACAATACATTACAATATGTCATGCTGTCAAGACATTAATTTACATAATGTAATCTTCTTAATGGTTCGGCCGAAAGCGGGATTACAATCTGTAACAATATGGGAATAATTAGAGAGCGATTGTTTCAAATATGTGAATATAAAAAGGATGAGGGTTTTACATATGCTGAAATTGCTCGGCGAATGGCGTGTAATGCGTCCGAGGTAAGTCACCTTTTAAACGGTGCGCGCAAGCTCAATGAAGACTGGATAATAAAATTTTGTAATGTCCTGGAGATTTCGCTTGCCGATTTGGAATTTCCCTCTAAGCATCCAAACACTATTCACGCTGAACATATTGAGGTTTGTAGGAAATTGCAATCGATCTTGGATGCAAATCCTAATTTAGCCGCTGGAATCAAACAGCTGATAGATGGTATTCACCAACTCGTGTCAGGCAGCCCCGCTTCTTCGCAGGAACCGGAGCAGCCTACCGGAACCGGGCATGGGCGGCTTAAAGGGCGCGAACCCAGAAATAGGTAGAGGTATCACATTGTCCTGGTGTTCAATGAAATATTTTCCACAATGGCAGCAGCGGACAGCATTTTGTTCGGGAAATTCAATGCAGCGGCAGTGAGCATGGCTTGGGCTATTCGAGCAGTACATAGGGCAGCTCCTACGGCAACATGTGCGCGAGTTGTTAAATTAGATTAATCAAATTAACATTGACTCAGCTGTGCGCACTGTCACAAGGTTCAACAGAAACAGGGAGAAACTAAGTCATTCAACGGGAGGATGGGTATGAATGCATTGGCGCTGCTACTCGCATTAATTTGCACGATCATTCCACCCGTGATGGCCTACAAAGGAACGGGCTTTCGCGGCCTTTGGGCTGGAATGATTGTGATCGGATTTGTGATTGGATTATTTTGCTCTTCAATAATGGGTGGCAATTTCGATCCCAAGGTTGCAAGGAATATACAGGAGTTTGTAAATTCACTCTTCTTTGCCGGTGCGCTATCGGGTTTCGGCTTCAGTTTTGGGTCTCTAT
>JAHFUH010000396.1 GCA_023265215.1 Acidobacteriota bacterium | reverse complement strand
CTAGCTTAGCTAAGAAGATTTTCTTCCCGTCCATGATCTTCCGAAAATCTAAGCGGTTTTCTTTTTGGCAGATCATATGCCGAATGAGTTTCGGCCGCAGAAATGTATCAAGCCGCGTCAGAAGTGGCCCTTGCGGCTTGCCAACCAGCAATGGGAATTCCTTTTGCCAGTAATAGACAACCTGCTGGTCTTTAACTGTCTCCAGGAAGGATTGCCGAAAATCTCTCTCAACCAGGAATCGCCTAAGGTCAGCAAGCGTCCCGCCCTTTTCGCTCTCCAGAACAGCCAGGATGGCATTACCCAAAACCGAGGTCATCTGATCGCCCCAAGATGTCGAAAGACGGCGGAAGCCGGCAACCAGGTCGGATGATAGCAGCGTTTTTTCCTGCTCTGAGTGGGCCGAAAGGATATTAAAGCCAATCGGGAAATCTTCATCTGAAGGATCAAACAGAATCACATCCGAAATTCTGTTTTCCGGAACATATTCCAGCACCTTGTCTATGAGGTCTCCATGAGGGTCCAGCACACCAACGCCTTCTCCATTCCGGATATCCTGAATGATCATGTTCAAAAGCAAGGTCGATTTGCCGGTTCCGGAAGCTCCGATGATGTAGGTATGCTGAATTCTTTGCTGCGGAGAGAGCGTGATCTCAGTTTTCTTGCTATTGTGCAGATTCTCTCCGATCACGGTGCTATTGCCCAAAGCGATGGTAGGCGCTGCCTTGGTCCTTCTCTCATCCCGTACCAGTTTTTCGGATCTGACCGAAGTTGAAGGGAAGTGGACCAGAGAAATCAGCTCTTCTGAATTGAGGATCATGCCGCTTCTGCGAGTCTGCCGGGCGAGCAGATCCGCTTCATGGGAGTCATCCGGATAACCGTTATTAGAGAGAGGCATGAGCTCGTTGCCGGTTGGATCGGCAAACTGACTTAAAGCTCCGCCCAGAGCTTTGGCGATTTGCAAGCTCCGCTCATATTCCCGGCTGCCTGCTGCCACTCGAATAACGGCTGCGAATAGCGGACTGGAAACCTTTTCTTTGGCCAAAGAAAAGATGTGAGGAGCATCAGCAAAGAAGGATCTGCCTTCGTCATCAGATACCGCTCGCATTATGTTTTCGGCCCAGGGATGGCTAACAGGTTGGAAAATAATCTGAAGAATCCCGACCTCGCCCTTCTCCAACGCACTCAGCGCCCCGGTAACAGCAATTAACGGATCGACATTGAAGTGGCCAAAGGCTTTGAACGGCAGCATGAATTCATTGGAGAGTCCGAAATCCGCTATGACCGATTCTTTCATTCCGGAACCGCGCCAATTCTGCTCCAAAAATCCATTTTGTCCGGATACCACCGCTTCAGGGAAATATGCGCCGATTTGCTGACGAAGCTGGGCACTGTCGGGCTTGCCACAAACCATCTGCAAAGTTATGCGATCTGATAGTCCGATGACTTCCAGCGCCATCGGATAGCCGGCATAGCCCAGACTTAAAAGAAACTGTTCGGTTGCGTCCCGGGTGACAACTTGAGTAGAGGGCAAAGCAATTGAGAGTTCGATCAGGTCGGGATAATCATCCTCTATGGCCGGTGCATCTTCTTCCTCTTCCGATTCTTCTGTAGCAGCGTGATTGTCTTCTTTCTTGGAAAAGTGAGCTTTGGTTTTCTCGATCAAAGAACCAATGAGTGTTGACCGTTTGGCGTCATCGATGGGACCATCAGAGGGTGCGTAATGGTAGAAGAACGGTTTAAAGGGAGGTTCAATCGGAACTGGTTGATTCCAGACTTGCCAACCCCGTCCTTGTTTCTCCCAGGCATAGAACTGCTCCGTCAGCAGCTCCTCTCGGCTTTTAATCGGACTCTCCATTTTCTCCTTACTTCGCCACAAATTCTTTCATAACAGGCTTGCGTTCCATATCCGTCAGAGCATGCAGGCCTTTGGCTTTGGTGATTTCATCGACGACTTCCGTGACAGCGGCATGGATGGCCGCCTGATACATCTGAATTGTATCTTGCTTGTAATATGACATTGGGTGGTAAATCATATTGTATAAACCACCCAGAACCGGTGTGGCCAATACAATTTCCTCGCCTTCGATTTTCCCATCGTTAATCAAATGTCCGAGCAAGAGCACAAGACAAGGGATGGCAACAATCCAAAGAATCAATCCCATGAAGAATCCGAAAAGATATTGAAACAATGCAATCAAGATTAGGCAGGAGACCAAAAATCCCATAAAGATAAATATTCCGCCTTTAGGTGCTTCCTTGCCCAGCCATGAAGAAACGAAAAACCCTGTTCCAAATGGAGCGCCGCAAATGTCGAATGCCAGATTCTTTCTCTCAACCCGCAGATATTCTCTTTTGGCGGAAAATATCCCACCCTCCTGATATTCAACCCTGGAAGAGGTGGTATCAGGGACCTCTCGTCTTTTGATGGCTTGTTCAATTGCTGCGTAGAAATCCAGCGAAGACGTTTGAAGATTTTCGATCAGCTTGCACCAATGTGAAAGGATTTCAGTTCGAGCCATTTCTATAGCCTCCTGTGTACAGAAATCGGGTTAGGTTGCAAAACTTGGATTAAGCGAAACGCGCGGGCAGATAAAAAATATCTCCCCTGATTAATAGAACGCAAAAAATCGGAGGCTGCTCACCGGCAACGGCAATATTTCGGTAACCGCTGAACTCAGCTAGCCGGCGAGTGTCGAAAAAATAGGTTTTTTCATGATTGGCAAGGCAAAAGGGAAAGAATCACGATATTCTCCAAACCGCCTGCTTCAATAACCGGTGATACGCCTTCCAAAAGCTTTTCTCCTCTGCCAGAATGACCTTACCCTGAAATCTGATGCCGACAACGTAACTTGGATCTGTCTGGGTGGGAAGCAAAAACTCGCAGCCGGGGAAGAGGCGGGACAAATCCTGCCGGATGCGAACAATCGCAATCAGCTTGGCCGCTTCGTTTTGAATTTTGTCCAAGATGGCAAGTCTGTTACCGGCTTTACCCACTAAAATATTAGGTAATGGACCGTAAAAATCATGGGATCAAATGCAGACCGCAGGTGGATCAGCCAGCAGATCGATGCCATCCAAGACGAAAATTTCCTTCAAGTCAATGGCAACCTGGACCAAGGCTTTTTCGAATTCCATTAGGTGAAATTTCGAAATATGCCAGTTCGTATTCATGTCTGCTCTTGTGCCGTCAAAGCCGTGTTAGCAATTAAGATCTCATTTCCTCCGTCCCCATTTGTCTATTTCTTTTGCCGCCACGACAGTCTGCTATTGCATATTTGAGTAGCGTCTGCATCGTCTGAGGCCGGAGGCTTCACATGATCGACGACATAGCCTGGATAGTTGTCGTAAGTTTTGCCTGTTGACCGGCAGGAGTGCGTTCTCATAAATGCGCTTCTTGTGGCTTCACTCCGTTTGATTCCGCTCTGGGAATCTCTCTGAATCGAGCCGATTTCAACCAGATTGCTTAAATGCAGTGCAAGATTTAATAAACTGAAAATTCCATTCAAGATCGCTGTCTCAAGCCCCGCATTATTGCCGGTTACTTCCTGGGAACTGACAACCATAGCATTATTATTTTACGAGTCGGATGGGATGGATACATGATGCTATAATGTGCACAAGGCAGGTATTATTTTATGAATAATAATCGCGACAAGGACGTAATTAAATATTGGCTACGGCTTTACAACCGCCTAACGGGCTCAAAATTTGAAATCCACGATTGGCCTGATAAAGATCCGTCAAAACAGAATATTGATGCCTTGTGTAGAAACGAGGGAGGATATACGCTCGGAATTGAACACACGTTAATTGAACCTTTCGAGGGAGAAAAAGGCGATGCGGCGCGGTTTTTGAGAACACTTGCAACTCTAGAAAATCACCCCAGTCTCTTGCAGCCGGGCTATGTGTTCATAATCAGCCAGCCGATAGGTTCAATTCCGGCAGGCATCAATTGGGAAGATGTTCCGAAAGAGTTTCTTAAACAACTGCCGGGCATATTACCCACTCTGCCCGAGAACGACAGTGAAGTCGTTATCAAAGGCAGTACGAATTGGGAGATAAAACTGCACATCAAAAAACTGCAAATGCAGCCAAATGATCACGGCAAAGTGCTTACGAGCAGACTTTTCCCCGGCGATCCGGGCCCAGAGCTTTTTGTTAACGCACTCAAAAGAAAAGCTCCGAAATTAGCGTCTTCCTCGGCTGAAAAGAAAATACTTTTGCTAGAGAAAGATGCTGTTGCCGGAACAATAGAATGCCAATTCGAGCAGCTCCCAGAAGAAAAGGAAATTAAGGCGCTGCTGGCAAGCATCGACGAAATCTGGGTTGTGAACACAGCAGGCCTTACTAGAGAAAACGTAATTTTCACTAATCGGCTTGGGTGCCGTAATTTCTGTTCTCTAAATGTAGTTACAGATGAGTTTTGGCGCGTTTTGCCCCCATAAACAATCCGATATCAAATCCCTTTAGGATCTCCAGTGCCCGGTATCCACTGCGGAATGCCACCTGTATCGTTGCATATGACTGAAAACGACACGGCTGCAATCGTCGGATAAATCTCATGGAGCTACCGGACTCTGAAATGCCTGCCTCATACGTTTCGAGAACTCCGCCATTGCTTGAGTGCGGACTTGGCCAAACATTTCATTTAGGTTTTTCAAAAGCTCGGCAATTTGAGCGGCATTTTCAGGCACAGACCAACGTTGAGCCTCACGTTCAAATTGTCTAAGTGCTCGTTGGAACTCGCCTGTCAATTCTTGCATCCGTGTCGAAAAACTAGCGGCAACGTCAAGATATGCTATCAGCCCCTGCTCGATAGCAAGGCCAATTTGTTGCAGCTTGAATGGTTCTGTAAAAACATTCTGATCCGCATCGCGGTAGAAACGAACCCTGGCATCGTATTGAGCAATGGCGACGGCTTCCTCAGCCTCAAGGGCTGCGTCGTAGGGACCTCGCGGCATCAATATTTTGAATCCGGTCGCAGCAATGTCAACGGAGATCAGGAATAGCGACAGTCCCGCACAAATCCACCGAAGCGCGGTGCTTTCTTCCAGAATATACCAGAGTCCCTCAAGATCGCTTATCAGGTTGGATCCGAACGCCTTCTCGGAAACCGCCTGCGATGTCTGCAATTCCTTCTCAACTTTAGCCGAGGTGTTCTGTTGTGTTTGGCTTAGCTTCTGAACTTCTGCGAGCATCAAGCTCTGCTGCTGTTGCAACTGCTGCTCATGTTGACTCCGTAGTTGGTTTACCGCTGTCTCCAGTTGCTCACATTGCGCACGTTTTGAATTGACGTTGTCGTGTAATCTCGCGATCCGGCGAGAGATGTCGTTGCGCTCAATTTTCAAACTAGTCAGACGCTCCGAAGAATGGAGCCCAGATATTTCATTGTCGATCTCCTCACGTTTACGGACCAGGGGGAGTTCTTCCAGACGCGTCCGGTCCGTAAACCGGGAGAGTTCAGCACGGCAAGATTTGGCTTCGCTCATCG
>JAHFUH010000395.1 GCA_023265215.1 Acidobacteriota bacterium | reverse complement strand
CAGGAGACTATATTCGTTAACAGAAATTCCGACAAAGACTCCTGTATCGCTTCCCGTAAGATGCTCTTTAACTTGTCCGGCGTCTTCCATTGCTTCATAGGATAGCTCCAGCAGCAACCGTTGCTGCGGGTCCATCCCTTCGGCTTCTCCCGGAGAAATCCCAAAGAAGAAAGGATCGAATTGATCGATGCGGTCGAGAAAGCCTCCCCATGAGGATATCGCCTTGCCGGGAACAGATGGGTCGGGATGATAGAACGCCTGTGCCGGCCAGCGGTCAATGGGAACCTCCGAGATGGCGTCGACGCCATTCCGAAGAAGATGCCAAAACGATTCTTGATCCCTTGCCCCCGGAAATCGACAAGCCAAGCCAATGACAGCAACCGGTTCCTGGGAAATTCCCTGCGATATTTCCGATTGAGAGGCCGTTGACCTCTTTTTTGAAGCCCCGGCCAGATGGCCTGCGAGCGCATCGATGGAAGGGTATTCGTAGGCGAGCGTCGGTTGCAGGCGGCGACCGAGCAGCTCCTCTAAATCTCCGGAAAGGGCGACCGCATCGCGAGACGACATCCCAAAGCTCGTAAAAGCTTCGCGACTATCGACTGCACTCCGATCAATGTGCATTGCTTCGGCTATATGGGCGATTAGCCAGACCTTGATCTCTTCTGCGTTCATGGAATTTCTATGGACCGTAGTTGTTACTTTTTCGGTTTCGGCCGGCCGCCCACCTGTGATTGCCAAAGCGCCGTCATCCCGGGCCGACGGTCGGGTGGGAGTTGCTCAGTCCGCGAGCCGTCCCGTTGCCAGACCAGTGGGTATGCTTCAACGGGAGGTATGTCGGTCATCTTCTCAAGACCCTGCAAGCGGGTCCGTGCCGTAGCTATGAACGGCGCCAAGTCCTCCTGTTTGCTTAGTTCACGGTGTTTATCTCGATCCTTGAATTGAGGCATCACCCGATTCGCAAAGAGTTCCAGGGATTCACAGATATGTTCGTGGCGATAGTTTCCGCTTTGTTGAAGTAGTATCAACTGGTCAACACCCGCTTCTTCGAGTGCCCGGAAATTTTCGATAAGGTGTTCTGGGTCTCCGATTCCGCCCATGCCGGCCTTCTTCCTCTCACGATCCATCGCCTGAAGGGCGGAACGGGGTTTATTCTTATAATCACTCCATACGTTCGAAACGCCGGGGACATGGATTCCGTCCCGCCAATAATGTCCCAATCCGAAAGCAAAAAATTGTGCTCCCTCATGACCTCGTTCAATTGCCGTCTCGTTCTCCTTATGACACATAAAACCGGTGAGCATTGAAATATTCGGATTCACTGTTCGGCCGATAGGCGTGCAGTCCGTCTTGAAAGTTTCATAGTACTCTTGAACCCAGAATCTTGCCTCTTCAGCATTGACAAACGCAAACGTGAGCGCTCCCATTCCGAAGCGGGCGGCTAAGTTTACGCTGTCACGATTCGAGCACGCTGTCCAGAGTGGAGGATGCGGCTTCTGCAGAGGTTTCGGAACAATATTCCGATGGGGCATCGAGAAGTATTTTCCTTGAAAGCCCGGGTAAGGTTCCATGCACATCATCCTTGCCGTCTCCCGAACAGCTTCGGCCCACATGGGGCGCTTATCGACAAAATCTACACCAAATCCCTCGAGTTCCATGCGCGAACCCGACTCCCCCGTACCCCACTCCACACGGCCGTGGCTCAGGATATCCAACGCGGCAAGACGTTCTGCTACTCGCGCAGGGTGATTGAATTTTGGCGACATCACTACGATGCCGTGTCCAAGCCTTATATGTTTCGTGCGCTGGCTGCACGCCGCAAGAAATACCTCAGGCGCTGAAGAATGACAATACTCTTCAAGGAAATGATGCTCCTGGGCCCAGACAAAGTCGATGCCGAGGCGGTCGGCTAATTCCACCTGTTCCAGAGCTTCATGGAAAAGTCTCGATTCATCCCCGTCATGCCACGGGCGCGGCAGCTGCATATCGACGAATATTCCGAATTTCATTGTTGTGGTATCTCCTCTCTCGTTCCCGAAAGATAGTTCTGTCTCACGACAAATCTTCTTATCTTTCCGCTGGTGGTTTTCGCGATTTCACCAGCTCTCACCAACCTGATGTCTTGAACAGAGAGATCATGATGTTCCGCAACAGATCTGCGTATGGAATTTATTATTTCATCTGTCTCCGTCAAAAATCGATTCTCAACCTCGGCGATTACCACGAGATATTCACCGACGCCCTTGTTCGCAGAGAACGCGGCGCAGCCGGCGGGTCGAATGGCCGGATGAGAATTCTCTACTGTCTTTTCAATATCTTGGGGATAGTGGTTGTTCCCATCGATGATGATTAAGTCTTTCAGACGTCCTGTCACAAACAATTCTCCTTCGAGAAGAAACCCCAGGTCTCCGGTACGCAAGAAGGGACCTTCGTTGGTTGTCGCCAGACAAGCACGAAACGTATGATCGCTTTCGGATGGTTTATTCCAATATCCCGAGGCAACGCTCGGCCCTCTGACCCAAATTTCCCCCACCTCATTAACGTCGCAAATTTCCAGTGTTTCCGCATCGACGATCTTTATTTCCTGGCCTCCGATCGCATTCCCAGAGCTCACGAGCGTTTGTGCGTCCCCCTCAACACCGACAGCAGGCTCCACGTGATTTTGGACAAGGGACGAGGTCCGAAATTCACGAACTAACGGTCGCTCTCTTTTCAATCCGCCGGAAACCATCAGCGTCGCCTCGGCGAGACCGTAGCACGCTGTAAAAGCCTCAGGGCGAAAACCGCAAGGCGCAAAGTAGGAGGAAAATGTCTCCACCGTCTTGTGATTGACCGGTTCCGCACCGTTGAATGCAACATCCCAGTTTCTAAGGTCGAGTGCCTCGCGCTGTTCGGGCTTGATCTTTCGAAAGCACAAATCATACGCGAAATTTGGCGCCCCGCTGATGGTTGCACGAAAACGTGACATGGATTGAAGCCAGCGAAAAGGGCGCTGGAGGAACATGGCTGGAGACATCAGTGTGACCGGGAATCCATTACGAAGCGGTTGCAGAATACCGCCGATGAGCCCCATATCGTGATACGGCGGTAACCAAATGACAGCCTGACTCTCCGAAGACAGCCCAAAGCACTTTTCGCTAAGCGTCAAGTTATGCATGATGTTG
This sequence comes from Acidobacteriota bacterium, assembly GCA_023265215.1. Classification (GTDB taxonomy): domain Bacteria; phylum Acidobacteriota; class UBA6911; order UBA6911; family UBA6911; genus UBA6911. The sequence continues at coordinate 2,361 of JAHFUH010000395.1, read as the reverse complement.
GCGTGACTAACGACAACTCCCTTTGGCTCTGTCGTAGAGCCGGAAGTATATTGCAAGAAAGCAATATCCTCCACGTCGATTTCTGTCGGAATCCAATTGTCAGCTAAACTGTCAACATCAGGTCGGTCTACAACAAGCCATCGTATGTTACGTAATTCGGGGGAGGGCGTGCCCTGTTCTTTGATCGCTAAAAAGAGAGAGGAGGTTGTTAACCCCAAAGAAGGAGTCGCATCTGCCGCAATCCCAGACAGCCTCGAAGATGCGCGGTCCATTCGGAAACGATGGGGCGAATTTACAGGGATGGCAATAAATTGGCTGTAAAGGCAGCCAAAGTAGGCGGCGACGAAATCCAATCCAGGTGGCAAAAGCACGAGCGCGCGATCGCCCGGCTTTCCGGCTGACCGCAGCATGGCGCTGATCGCCCGGGCACGTCGATCCAGTCCCTCGTAGGACAAGCAAACCTCGTCTGACTCTCCATCCGTTAAGAATCGATAAGCAAGACGCTGTCCTTGGTGTATTGATCGCTCTCGTAATATTTCAACAATTGTTTTTGGCATGAAGAAGGAACCGAGGAGCTTTTTCGACTTCCGCGGTAAACTATGGAGACTCTATTTTGTTAAGCTACGAATTACCTGTAATTATTGCAAATAATCCGAAGGGGAAGCATAGTGCTTCGCGGCTGATAATGTTAGGGATTTCGGATGGCGTTCTTCAGCCAATCCGAGTTGGATATGGTTGCATTGCACAACTGTAACGGCGGATACCCGTTACGCCACTTACGCTTGCCCCGGCAATCGGTGTAAGGTTTGAAGCGTAAGTAGTTACGATACAGATTCTGGTAGTGTGACGCTGTCTCAGCCCATTGAAACGATTCGATGGTCTTCAACCGCCGCTCAAAATGCTTGTTGATGTTCTCCGCGTACACGGTAGTTTTAGGAATCGCTGGGTCCTGTCATCATCGGTGCCAGTTTCGTGATTATTTCGTTGGAGCTCTATCATCGGAAAATCAGAACCCGAAAAGGAATCAACTTTCTCATGAGGCCCCAGTCTTCGTGATTTGATGATACAGTCAATGAAAGAGGCGGCAGCCGTGGTTGCAGCTGTCCCTGAGCTGGGATTCCGGACGGAAGATGCACGGGCAATTGGGTTGAGCATCTACATCAGTCGAACGAAACAGTTCTGATTCATAGACGGGCTTGTCCCGTCTTTTTTCAATCGAAGGATACTGTCATATCGTGTTTAGAATATTGACCTAAAACAAAAAACCCGGGAGCCAACAACTCTCCCGGGTCAATGCAATCCATAAGTTCAGTTTACACTGAAACTTTGGCTTGGAGTTGTGTTTTCCACAATAGTAGAAAAAAAACAAATTCATCCAATTGAAAGTAACCTTCTGGATTTGGATTCGTTGCGGGCATCAGTGATGAAATCATTTGTGTTTTAGCTTCGTAGGTTTCTTAAAGCAAGAATGGAGCTTTTCCCACCTTTCCTCAAGTTTGTTTTTGGACAGAATCGGTCGATCGTTGTCTACGATCAGTAATTCTTCTGTTATGCTATCTGAAATAGCAACCCCGAGGCAATGCGGGTCCAAATCCGGCGCTTGAAGGAATAAATTCCCTAACATGGTCCTAGTTGCAATTTCATCTGGCTTTTCTTTTACGTAAGAGAAAAAAACAAAATCTTCCATTCCGCCTTGGAGGATATTTTCTGGACTGGAAACGTCCCTGATTATTCTACCAAGAGTAGCCATTTGGGAAGACATGGGAAGGTTGATCACCACCGGCTCTTCTAGATTTGTCCTTTTTGATATGACGCAATCTATGTCAGGGTTGATTTTTCCGGAGCCATCGGCAGCGACCTTAAACCATTGATCATACATTTTTTGAATGGCCAAAGTGGTTAGGGAAATAATCACAGAATGAAAAGCCCATGAAGCATTTGTCAAATTGGAGTTGATCCTGCAAGCAGCTCCAATTGCATCGATCCAATAAGAACCGAACGAAACCTCTATTTTCAGGTCATCTTTAATGAAAAGGCGCACAATCTCGCTCCTAATCCAACCCCGGAACATGCCTAGTCCCGTGCTGAAATCAAACTGGCTTTCTGATTTTACCTCGATTCGAACAGGGCCCCATGGAGTCTCTCCTTTCAAATCTGCTGTCTTCCCTTTCTTGCTTTTCGGAATGACGTATTCAAGAGATTTGAGCTCTTTAGCCCAGGCGCCGGCTTTGATTTCACCTCTTGCCCCCAGAAATGCATCAAGTTCTGAGCTCCTTAATCGCCCTAAAACTATTTCGTGATTTGGGATTTGCATCGCAAGATCCAGTTCAACAGCCAACGTGTATAACCCCCTGAGTTTTG
>JAHFUH010000394.1 GCA_023265215.1 Acidobacteriota bacterium | reverse complement strand
CCAGATCTTCCTGGAGTCCTCTTCGACGGGAGCGCCATCCCTCCTCGGGATCCCCAGCGATTCGAGACGGACTCCCTGGCTGTAGAGCATGCGATAGATGTAATGGTCCGGGACGATCAGAAGCGATGCCGGATCCGAAAACGGCTGGTTTTCAGAAAACCAGCGAGGATCCGTGTGCCCGTGCGGACTGATGATCGGTAATGCGCGCACTTCCGAGTAGAGCCGGCGGGCAATTGCCCGCTGCTCCGCGTCGGAAGGAAACAACCGGTCTTCGTTCAATTCCAATGGTTTCATAAATAATTATTTATTGTTTTATTCTTTGCGCCTTTGCGTCCTTGCGTTATTTAATATTAAAACCATCGATCATGATGCGCGGGGATTCGCAGCGCGTGTCGGCGTCCTCGATCCGCGTCACGATCGTCTTCTGCTCACCCGGCATCAATGAAACAAAATTATCGCTGTAATACGCCGGAAGGATGCGATCACCGCTCTTCGTGCGCACCGCCTTGAGCCGCACCATCAGGGCAGGCTGCTTCGATGAATTATTCAGCTCAGTCTTCAGCACCCATCGTTTTCCCTGCCGCTCGGATTTGGTCGTCGCCTGGAGTTCAACCTTCGGCAGGCTTCGCAACGCCGTGTAATTCCCGTCCTCAACGCCTCGCCAGTAGAAGTTCTCCGACACTAATTTTTCTCCCTGGGTCAACTTCAGTTTTATGAAGTGCACCGGGGAGAGCCCCTCCGGAAATTCCATTTTGAGGGGCGTTAATATGCTGTCCTCCACGCTGTCAACAGCCGCCGATTTCTCCCACTTCACCGACGCATCCATATTCAGCAGCTGCACATTGGCTGTCAAGCCGGACACTTTGCCGGCGTTGTAATTGACAACCTCGATGTCATCCGTCGATGAATTCCATTGGATGTGCAGCGGCTCGGATCCCTTCCTGCTGCCGAAATACCCGGCCGTCGGATCGAAATAGTAGTCGTAGGTCTGCCACACGAACGAAGGCCAGCAGGGATGGCTCATCCAGAGCAGGACGCCCATGCGGTTTTTGCCCTGGGCTTCGAAGATTGCGCGATAGCCGTCGTAGTTGATGAACTGCGCCAGCCCTACCCAGTCGGCGGGGTTGTCCGCGCCTCCGTTCAGCCCTGCAGTTTCGAGCACTTTCTGTTTCATGCTTCCAGGCGTCGCATTCCTGATGATCCGGATGGCCAGCGCATTTTTCCCCTGCAGCTTGATTTGTTTGGTCACGTCGAAACGTCCGCGCATGAAAGCGCCTTCGATGCGCCCGAGGTTTTCGCCGTTGAGAAAAACCTCCGCCTTCCAGTTGATCCCGTCGAAATTCAGCCAGGCTTTTTTGCCGGAAAGATTCGCCGGTGCTGTGAACTCCGCGCGGTACCAGAAGTCCGCGTTAAAAAACGAATCGGAGATCATCAGCTGGTTGGTGCCGTAATTGGGATCCGGCAGGGCTCCGGCATTCCAGTAGCTGGACAGGACAGTCGCGGGCACGGTTGCCGGAATCCAATTCGAGTCCTGGAACCCCGGTTTGGAAAGCGCCGCTCCATCGGCCTGGACGAGCGAATCGCGCTGCAAACGCCAGGACGCCATGTTCATTCCGCCGTCGGCTCTGGCCGGCAGGATGTTTTTCGGATCCGGTTTGGCAACCAGCCCGCCGCGCCCATAGACTTCGAGCTCGCTCAGGATGTACCCATCGGGCGATGCCGGCTTCTTCATCAGGGCGCGAACGTATCGTCCCTGAGCGGGTTTTCGAAGCTTCAAATCGTCTTTGAGATCCGTTCCCGGCGGCAGCGCCTGAAGATCCTTCCAGTTCTTGGCGTCGTCGGAAACCTGGATCACTCCTTCAGCGGCGCGCCGGATCCAGTAAAGTGCGACGCGGTCGAATGTGGAGCGCGATCCTAAATCGACGTAGACCCATTCTTCCCCAATCCCCTCCGGCTTCCACGAGCTGTTGAAGCTGAAAAGGCCGCCCGGCTCGACGCGCTGATCCTTATTAAAAAAGGCCACTTCATTCACTGTCCAGACGCCGTCGGTTGTTGCTTTCAGCTCGATGCGGTAGACCCGCTTGCGCAAAGTCTGGGCCAGCAAGATGATCGAGGGCTTCAACAGCGAGCCCCTGGGGCCGAAGAGCATCGGCGCCGGGGCCGGAGGTATCGCGCCTTCCGCCCTGCCAACCTGGCTCCATTCCTTGCCGTCATCGGAGCCCATTACGACGCAACTCCAGTTGCCGGGGCTGGCCTGGCTCTGCTGCTGTTGCGGCTGCGGCGCGCCGGCTTTCGGAGTGATGCGGGCTTCGAGATCGATGTGGTCGATTTCGAGCGGAGTGTCGCCGCCCGCAAATTCGAATTGAATCCAGCCGTTCTGAGAGCCCAGGTTCACGTTGCTGTTCGTATTGTGGTCGATCAGGAGTTCGCGCTCGTTTTTCCTGGCAACGCCGGTCATCAGAGTCGTGATGAGCCAGCGCGGCATTTTCGTTTCCTTGATCCCGTCCGTGACCAGCTGCGCAGTCAGGTTGTAATCATAGCTGCTCGAGTGGTATGCCGGCCGCAGCAGCGCCAGGTTGCGGTAGTTGGATTTGTCCGGAACCAGGGCGGGTGCGTAATCTTCCGCAGGATTGCCGGGATAAATGCCGACGCCTCGCGTGTATTTCTGTTCCCCATAGGTCACAGCCGATACAAGGATCAACAGGCAAGCCAATGCTGCAATCAGTTTCATTCCCAGCAACTCCTTTAAAAGCTGGACGGTTATTCCGCGTATTCCGCGTCCCTATTTCACCCCTCCGGTACAGATTTGGTTTTGCCTGACGAATGCGTGCTACTATAGCACTCCGTTGAACATACACAGTAACAATTTGCCAATATTATCGGGGTCGGAGTCGGGGTCGGTTTGTTATATTTGGCAGTCGAACAAGTCATCGATTTAACTACAAGCCGACCCCGACTCCGACCCCGATGCCGGGCAATTGGGGGCAATTGGTGCCTGGCACCAATTGCCCCCAAAGCTGCGATAGGGGTGGCTAATGTACCTTCTTGGAATTGATATAGGAACAGGTGGAACGCGAGCGCTGATCATCAATGAAAAAGGGGACGTGGTTTCGTCCGCGACGGAAGAGCACAAGCCGTTCGCCTCTCCCCGGATCGGATGGGCGGAGCAGAATCCCGAAGACTGGTGGCGTGCCTGCGGACAGGCGGTCCGGAAGGCGCTGAGCGGGGCCAATCTGAGTGGCAGCGAAATCGCCTGCGCTGGATTTTCCGGGCAGATGCACGGCGCCGTGATGCTGGATGCCCGCGACCGGGTTGTGCGCCCCGCACTCATCTGGTGCGACGTGCGCACCGGCGACCAATGCAGGTGCTTCACCGAGAAGGTCGGAGCGGAACGACTGATCCGGCTCGCCTGCAACCCGGCACTCCCGAACTTCACCCTGACAAAATTCCTATGGGTGCGCGAGAACGAACCGGAAAATTGGCAACAGGTCCGCTCGGTGATGCTTCCCAAAGACTACGTCCGTTTCAGGCTGACCGGCGACCGTGCGATCGATACCGCGGATGCTTCCGGCACTCTCCTGCTGGATGTGGCAAACCGCCGCTGGTCGAGCGAAATATTGCAGGCTGCGGAAATGGATGAATCGCTTCTTCCGAAGCTGTATGAATCGCCCGAAATCTGCGGCAAGGTGAGCGCCGCGGGTGCCGAATGGACCGGATTGAAAGCCGGGACGCCGGTGGTTGCGGGCGCCGGGGACCAGGCGGCCGGGGCAACCGGAATGGGAATCGTAGCGCCCGGCCTGGTCAGCGCCACGATCGGGACGTCGGGAGTTGTGTTTGCCGCAACCGACAGGCCTGCTCTCGATTCGAAAGGCCGGCTGCACACCTTCTGCCATGCGTCGCCCGGCCGCTGGCACGTGATGGGCGTAACTCAGGCAGCCGGTTTGTCGCTGAGATGGTTCCGCGACCAGTTCGGCGCGGGCGCTGAAGACGGGCGCGATCCTTACGAACGGCTGACCGACGAAGCTTCCAAAGTCCCTCCCGGCGCCGATGGCCTCTTGTGGGCACCCTACCTGATGGGCGAACGCACGCCGCATCTCGATCCCGACGCTCGCGGCGCCCTCATCGGCTTGACCGCATCGCACACGCGGGGCCACGTGATCCGGGCCATTCTGGAGGGGGTCGCCTTCAGCCTGAAAGACTCCTTCACGCTGTTTGAAGAAATGGATGTGCCCGTGCGCCGGATCCGGCTGGGAGGCGGGGGCGCGCGCTCGGCCTTGTGGCGCCAGATCCAGGCGGATGTCTACGGGCGGGAAGTGGAGATCGTCGAAGCCGAGGAAGGGGCGGCGTACGGCGCGGCAATACTCGCGGGCGTTGGAATCAAACAGTGGAATTCAGTGGAAAATGCGTGCGCCGAAGTCGTGCGTGTCGCCCGGGTGGTTTCGCCGCAACCGGCCGTTGTGGACCAGATGAAGGAAATGTACCAGTCGTATCGAAGAATCTATGGTGCAATGTGCACTATAAAAACCAATGGCCTGTAACAGACCAATCGATAGTGCAAGGAAACGATAATTCCAAGCGCTGAAAGCGCGAAACAGCAGAGCCCAGGGTGAAGGAGCACGCGGTTGCGGGCTCCGAAACCCTGGGTGCAGAAGAGGATGAGAAGGAGCCCTGTAAGGGCGGCACAGCCGGCTGTGCCGCCCTTACAGGGCTCCTTCTCTTTTGCATCCTAACCCAGGGCTTCGCCCTGGGCTTTGCTGCGCCGCGCTTTCAGCGCTGGCCTTACTCTCTCTGAGCATGACGCGAATGCCTTACAAGGCGCTCTTGATGAAAGTGATTGAGCTACTATCAGCTTAACTGTTACGGGCCGCTAGTCGTGGCTGAAGCGGTAGCGTCGGATGGTTGCTGCTAATGCGGTGCGTCCCGCCTCGGAGGCATTCTGATCCGAGCGGACTACCGGGCCCCAGCAGCACACGTTCGCCTGGGACTCTCCTGCCAATTCATGAGGAAGGACTATTTGCATCTCCAGCAAAGATTGGGGGGGCAGATTCATATCCGATTGAAATAGAATCCCGGTACGGCTGATGTTGACTGTCTTTCCCTCGTGCCATTCCGCCGTTCCCTTTTCGCGGAACTTCACGGGGATATGGATTGTGTATCTGAAGGCGCGAGGTTTGAGTTCAGCTTTAGTATCAATATGAGTGCGCACGCATCCCGCCTGATCACCAATGGAATTTAGAATCCTGTTTTTTCTTTCGCTGATTATTTCCATGCCTAAAACATTAGTACACAAATACCCTTTAGCTGTCATTGGTATCGCGAGGTTAGCATTAATAGGAAATTAAAAAAATGGCACGGAGGTGTATCGTTTGAGTAGCACGTAGGTGCCGAAAATTCGGCGATCACTGGAAAGCTCGGGGTCGGTATCGCGGTCGGTTGTTGGACAAATCGATTACTTTTGCGAGTGGCGAATTATTAAAAGCCGACCCCGATACCGACCCCGATGGTTGCACTTGATCGCCGATGTAG
>JAHFUH010000041.1 GCA_023265215.1 Acidobacteriota bacterium | reverse complement strand
AACAGGGGCAATATCTTCGCAGACGTAATGAAATCCCTCAAGAGCCAGTGCAGCAGTGAGCGTCGATTTGCCGCAACCTGGAAGCCCAGGCATGAGAACGCAGCGTTTGCCGTCGCTGACGGCTCCCGCATGCAGAAAGATCAGCCATTGGGAATCGGGGTAACTGGATTTAGAAGCTTCATAGATCAATGCATGCCTGAGGCTATGAGGCGAGTTTTCACGCGCTACCTCAACGCCGTTTTTCTTTAGGCAGTAGTCGGATTCATCAATCGTAACCTCAAATGAATCGCTTGGTTTAGTGGCCACAGAGAATTCCCGATTGCCCAAAACTGCTTGAATAATAGCTTCAATTTCAGAAGAGTAAAAATCGATAGAGAATGGCGCATCCGCTAAGGCATAGGTTCGTTGTGAAAGGGATTGCCTGTCCGGTTCTAAGATTATCGGATCGAGTGGCGGGGCTTTGGGGGTGGCATTTGAAAATGCGCCTTTGGGGAGATCTGATGTTTTCCATAGCTGAGCAACCGATTCAACATCACATTTGGCTCTTTCCAAAGCAATATTAAAATGACTGCTTAATTGTTGTGCGATGGTTTCAGATTCTTGGCCCCGTGAGAGCATCTTCCAAATCAAGCAAGCAGTAGAGTTTAAGACAACAAGCGAGCTCGGGGAGGGACTGAAGACCACAAGGCTCTGCCCAAATTCCATTGCAATATGATTGTTTATGGCTATCCGCCGCACGGTTCTATCCTGCAGGGTGAATCTGCAAGGCATTTCTTCGGTAGCAGAAGCGCGAGCATAATCGGAGCAGTGTAAGCAGCATACTTGCCCAGTTTTTTTAGAGCTTCGCGGCGCTCTTCATCAATAAGCGCTTCTTCCTGCCGCTCCCAATCTTCTTTTCCTGCTTTGGCTTCGCTCATGGCAGCTCATTTGCTATTCAGAAACTACGAGACAGCCGATATAGGAACAGAATTATGGCTGTTCACATTAATAATCGGCAGGAAGCGAAGGTTCTTTAGCCTGGGGAATTGCCGAATGACTGATGACCAAGATAAGTCCATCCCATTATTTCCATTTTCCATATGGGCAATTATGGCCATTCGATCCGGCTGAAAATGGTTTCCCAAATTGGTCGGATTGGTCGATGCTTCAGGAATACTGAGGTCGTACAATGTTGTTGTTAAATAGTCTAGCGGAGAAAAGATATGAGAATCATTTTAATAGCTGTCATGCTTTTGCTGCTGGCGATTCCTGCATCTGCAACCGCAATTCAATATTCCTCAAAAGATGCATTCCTGGCAGCAGTAGAAGCGCCATACTTATTTGAAAATTTTAGTCAATATGCATACGGGGAATTGGTTGCTCAAAGCCTTGCAGTGGAGAAAGAGAATTATTTGGTGGTGCTATCCGCCGCACACAGGCTGTTTTCTGGCGATGGCAATATGTCGATCAATTGTGCAAACGATCTTCTCACTATTGATTTTTCGAGTTCCTTAACCGAAAATCACTCGCCCATCACTGCCTTCGGCGCAAATTTCTGGCCCACTGACTTCAGCGGCCATAATCTTGTAGGTCCCATAAAAGTCACTTTATCGGATGGAAGTGTGTATCAAAGTGAAACTGCTTATAATGGTGATTTCGTTGGCTTTATAAGCGCGGATGGATCGGCTTTTCAAACAATTGAAGTCACGGTTCCAGCGCGCCCCGGAGACCCTTATTCCTGGCCGACTCTGGACAACCTGTATGCAGGATCTGTGCAGAATCATATGGGAGGTGATAATCCGCCGATTCCTAATCCCGAGCCTTCATCCTTGTTATTGCTTGGCACAGGCATTTGTGGAATTGGTATTGTTGTTCGAAATGCAAAAAAATAGTTGGTACTCAGTCCGTCCCTCCCGAGTACTGGCACAATTGCAAATAGCCTCAAGGCTTGCATCCTCATAGTCCCATCTGCAGATATTCCTATAGGTTCGCACGTATTCAGTCGATAAGCCTTTGTGTGTCTAATGCTATGAAAAACAGAACCGCAAAGGCAATCGAACCGCTGATACGTTTGGTCCTGATAGACGAGTATGCGCTTTCTCGCGCCGGGATTCATGCCATCCTCGCAGACAGAGATGATTTTGAAGTGGCAGGCGAAGCAGCAAGTCTCGCCGACGCAATCCCTCTGGTCGAAAAGGAACAACCGGATGTTATCCTTATGAACATAGGATCCAGTGGCGGAAGCCTCGATTCTGTTCCGGATCTATTAGCCGTTTCCGAGGATTCCAGGCTTCTGGTTTTGATGGCGACGCAAAATGCCGAAATTCAGCATCAGGCCATCTGTTCGGGAGCTCTTGGCGTGGTTACGATGGATAAGCCGCCGGATATCATGATCAAAGCCATACAGAGAATTCATGCGGGTGAAGCATGGCTGGATCGCTCGATGACCGCCAGTGTTCTTAATGCGCTATCTCCGGCCGGCAGAGCCAAGAAGGCTGATCCGGAAGCGGAAAAAATTAGGAGTCTTACCGGAAGGGAATTGGAAGTAATCAAGCTGGTTGGTGAAGGTCTGAAGAACAAGGCGATCGGCGAACGGCTTTTCATCAGTGAAATTACAGTCCACCATCATCTAACTGCAATCTATTCGAAACTGGATGCTACAGATCGCCTGGAACTGATTATATACGCTTACCGGCATGGATTGGCGGAGCTGCCTCGCTAAATAAACTTGTGCCGATCCACAGTCGATGCAAATACGTAATATCCATTGAATCGTTTTTCGCTTCGCAAGACTTTCCCTTTAGCTGCAACCGTTGTCGCCTGAAGATGCATGCCCTTCTGAAGAGAAAATTTCATAACTAAAAAGAGATTCTGGCCCGGCTGGCATTCCATTGTGGTATGCGCGCTGAATCCTCCGGCACTTAGGTCGTCAGCGAATATATCAAATTCAAGACGCTCGCCGCAGCATCCCGTAGTGCGGACCTTGATCGGAATTGGGTAATAGATGCGCGGTTTCAGCCTGCGCTCGTCGCCTTCGTAGTTTTTTCTGCTATAAACCCGGAAGAACCTGTATGGTTTCATCAAATCTCCATGAAGAACAATTGTACGCCGCTGATTATTATCCCATTGATTGCATTTCAAAGCATTGGCTCTCCTGACCAATTTTTATGGCTGTATTTGCCCATATTGTCGTCAATTTCGATAGGGTGCTGGACAAAAGGCTCTGCTTAGAAATTCACTTGCTATTGCGCAAAATCTGGTACCTTATATCTTAATCCGGAGGAGGAAAATCCCATGGAATATGATCGATTACAGAAATCCAACCGCAGGGAGTTTTTGCTGAGAATCGGAATTGCAGGCGTGGCAGCGTCAATCACCAGCCCTGGAGCTGGCAGGCTGTTCGCGATGAGCCAGGTGGGATCCAATATCAGCTTGCCCGCTCTTCCGTACGCTCAGAATGCGCTTGCGCCGGTTATTTCTGAAAATACTGTTTCGTTCCACTACGGAAAACACCATCAGGCCTATGTGAACAACACGAACAAACTTATTGCAGGAACGGATTTGGAAAAGGCCGGACTTGAGGAAGTTATCAGAAAAACTGCCGGGCGGCAGGACCAAAGCACTCTTTTCAACAATGCTGCGCAAGTCTTTAACCATAATTTCTATTGGAACAGCATGAAGCCGGGTGGCGGCGGAGAACCTCAGGGGAAGATAGGGGAAAGGATCAAGGATTCTTTTGGCAGCTATCAGAAATTTGCGGACGCATTCTCAAATGCGGCGGCGGCGCAATTCGGCAGCGGATGGGCCTGGCTTGTGATAGATAACGGCAAGTTTCAAGTGATCAAGACGGCCAATGCCGAGACTCCGATTGTGACATCTGCGAAACCCTTGATCACTATCGATGTCTGGGAGCATGCCTATTATCTGGATTATCAAAACCGCCGGGCGGATTACATCAAAGGCTTTTTGGAAAAGTTGTTGAATTGGGATTTCGCAGAAAAAAACCTGGTTTAACCAGGAACGCGGCCCCTCCTAATACTCGGACATGCTCCTAGCGCTGCTGCGGCTTACAATTGCCAGGCGGAGGAAGGGAATAGCTTCGACCACAACGCATCAACCTTTGCGATGGTCTCCGGCAGCGGTTGCACTACAGGCGGATACCAGGGCTTCAAACGGCTGTCAATCACAATGGGAGCTGAAAGCTGGACGTGAAATCTTTCCAGGTGCATTTTCCTGGAGTGAATGTCGCCGGCTGGTTCAAAGCGTGTGAATACCGTCCAGAGAAAGGATTCCTCGCTGGAAGCGCAGTCTGCTGCATCATCAACAAGACACACAATGCGAAACTGTTGCACAGCCTCTTCTGCCAGCAGCAGTTCGACGTTTGAATCGTTTTTTTGCCACGCGGGTCCTTCAACCACAAGAACTCCTGGTGCAAATATATGCTGGCGCCGGAAAGCGGGATTTTTTAGTTCTGCCGTCTTCGCGGTTTGAAGCGTAAAGCGTTTTTCTCCCAGGCCCATTAAAATTGCCTTGCTTCCTTCATTAAACCTGCCGCTTGTGTAGTCGAGAGTATCCTGGGAGACATTGGAGAAAACGAATAGATCCGACTCGAAGTCGGCCCGCTCCAGTATATGGACGAGCAACGGACGAAATTGTTTTAAAGGTATGGGGGTGTCCGTGAGCATCAGGAATTTGGTCAATGATAATTGACCTTCTCCCAGGATCCTCATGCCAGCCATAAAAGCCTCTCTGCGATAGCGCTCATTGACGACGGCTGCGGCCAGTGTGTGGACGCCGGCGTCATCGTATGCCCACACCGAGCGCACGCCGTTCATTACCAGCGGGTATATGGGCGAAAACAACTCCTGCAGGTATTCACCAATATAGTGATCTTCTTGCCGCGGCCGGCCGACTACGGTGGCTGGGAATATCGCATCTTTGCGATGAAAAATCCGTTCAGACTGGAAAATTGGATATGGATGGGCCAAGGAATAATATCCGTAGTGATCCCCAAAAGGGCCTTCCTGCCGTCTGATCTCAGGCGGAATTTGTCCGACCAGCGCAAATTCGGCTTCCGCAGCCAGTGGCAGCACGCTTATATGCCTGTTTCGTATGAAGGCTGCCTTGTCTCCGAGCAGCAGAGAAGCCAGGACAGCCTCCGGTATGTTTTCGGGAAGCGGCGCTATAGCAGACATGATAAGAGCGGGTGGGCCACCCAGAAAAATATTCGCCGGCAAAGGCATTTTTCGTTTTTCCGCTTCGTGATAATGAAATCCTATGCCGCGATGAATTTGAAAATGCATTCCGGCGTTGACATCATCATAAATCTGGATGCGGTACATTCCCAAATTGGACCTGCCGGACACGGGATGTTCCGTGTAAACAAGAGGCAGCGTCAAAAACGCGCCGCCGTCCATAGGCCAACTCTTGATTTGCGGAAGCGCTTTCAACCTTGCAGGCGCAATGACATGATCAAGAACCGGACCGCGGCGAAGGGTTTTTGTGCCAAGCTTCAATCCCGCCTTTGCGAGATCCCGGAATTCCCAGAGCCTGGACAACGATGGCGTCATCAATCTCTCTGCCGCTTCGGCTACTCTATTGAAAAATCGATAAGGTTCTTCGCCGAAAGCAAGATCGATACGCCGGCGAGTGCCGAACAGATTTGTAACTACTGGGAACTTAGTGCCTACAACGCGATTGAATAATAATGCGGGACCTTGGCGGGCGACAACTCGGCGTTGAATTTCGGCCAATTCGAGATAGGGATCGACCTCTGCTTCGATAACATGAAGCTCGCCCTCGCGCTTGAGACATTCCAGAAAGCTTCTGAGATTCGAATGGCGCATTGTCCCAAACCAGATTTACGTTTTGGAGAAAATAACACGAAGACTCGAAGTCGCAAAGACTCTAATTAATTGCGAACCAAAAGCGAGGCGGCGGAGTTGTCCACCATCCAGACCAGTCTTTCATGGCTGGCTCGAATTTTCGCCGCAGGATAGTCACATGCCGGATTTTTCAGAACACAGGCAAGTGCCTTTGCCTTATCTCGGCCGGCCACGAGAAAAATAATATTTGCGGCGGCGTTGAGAATTAATGGGGTCATGGAGACTCGCTTCGCTCCCGATTGCGGGACATGATTGGCGATAATGAATCTCTCTTCATCCCATTGGGTGCTTGGGAAAAGCGATGCCGTATGCCCATCTTCGCCCATGCCCAGCAGCAATAAATCGAAGGATGGAATGCCGGGGCCTTGAAAAAAATCAAGTATCTCCCTCTCATAGAGAGCGGCCGCATCCTCCGCATTCAATTCACCCCTCATCCGATGCACGTTTTCATGCGGAGCCACGATTTTAGAGATCAGGGCGTCACGGGCCATGCCGAAATTGCTGTCGGGGTTTTCGGGAGAAACGCATCTTTCGTCTCCCCAAAAAAAGTGAACTCGTTTCCAGTCAATCGGATTACTGGAGAATGGAGTTGCGAGCATTTCATAAATAGGCATAGGAGTTTTACCTCCCGTCAAAACTAATGTGGCCCGCGTTTTTTCCTGAATAGTCTTGATAAGCAAATCTGCAATCCGTTCTGAAGCCGCCCGAGTTAAAGCCTCAGCATTGGGAAAGACCTCTACGATTGGCAATTGCATCCGCTTCTTCTCATTTCAGCAAAAAGGATTTTTCCAGATCCAGCGCCTCGGCAAGGGCCTCTTTGAAAACAACATCTGTGCCGCGTTGCGACAACTCGAAATTCAGAAGCGAGGATTCCTCCAGGGATTCAAGCGGAACCGAATGAACGATGCGGGAATCTTCGACAGAAGCAACAGCGGTGATACAGGATGCATTTTCATCGACAAACACGGAGAATTCCGCATTGCCCTTTGTCTTCAGAATAACAGAATTGATTCCGGCCGGGTGGCCGGGTGCCGCCATCTTGCCCGTGAATCCGATATGAACTTCATGGTTTCCGGAAGCCCACCTGGAAAACCATTGGTCGCCGGATCTTTCCGCTGAAATCCGCCGCCAGCCAAGACTGGAAGCGAGCCATCCTGTGAGGAGCAATGTTCTGGTCGGGATACTTCCTGCCGCCGAGAGATTCCGCTCAATCCTAACGGAGGATATCTCCCGTACGAATTTTCTTGAGGTCCTTGAGTCAAAAAATTGAGCAATCAGGTCTCGCCATGCTGTGATTCGAGACCAATTTAGATCTCTTACCGCGCTCTTTGCGGATTGATCAACAAGAAGCTGCAGAAGGCGCAGCCTGTTTTGGGGCTCTTCGCGGGATTGATGCGAATCCACAATCAGAAGGTTTGAAAAGCGGGCTATTCGCTCGATTAACTCCTGATCGGTTATTTGGAAAGATCTCCAGTACAAATAGACAGGCAGATCGGGAATAAGCAGCGTGAGCAAAAAATCGGGCAAGTTTCCAAAACTCTTGCCGTGCGCAGCCAACGTAATGGATTCGCAGCAGACCTGCGGTCCTCCGGAAAAAGGGATCGAGCATTGTGCTCGAATCCATGCCTGCAAAAGCGATTCTCCGGATTCCGGATATGCCACAACTGAGCGGCTGGGATGTGTTTCCGATACATTGGCCAGCACGGGCTGGAATTGCTCTGCTGTCAAGCGATCCCGAACAATGGCCAATAGATTGCAGGAGCAGGAACGTATGATGACGCTGTTTTTGACTGCTGACTTCCAGAGGGAAGCCAATTCTCTATCAATTGCGCCAGCATCGACTGCGATCGGGATGCCCAAATTGGCTCTTGCTTCGAATGGGTCGCTCATAAGGATCGCCAGGATCGATTTTCCCTTGCAAGAAGCTCATCCGCTTCGCGAGGCCCCCAGGACCCGGAAGCATATTGTGGTATTGGGCTGGACTGATCGGCATTCCAGGCTCTTAGGATCGGCTCCATCAGTTCCCAGGAAGCTTCGACAGAGTCAATGCGGTCGAAGAGAGTGGGATCACCGAGCATGCAATCCAGGAGCAGCCGTTCATATGCCTCGGCGAGATGAAGCCCAAATGTGCTGCCATAGCGGAAATCCATGTTGACAGGTTGCATCTCCATGGACTGTCCTGGCAGCTTGGCGATGAACTTTAATGTGATGCCTTCATCCGGCTGTATCCGGAATACCAGGACATTGGACTCCACTTGTTCGGCCGAAGCCTGTCGAAAAAGGAAATGCGGAGTGCGCTGAAATGTAATAGCGATTTCCGTCTCTCTCTTGGGCATATTTTTCCCTGTCCGGATGTAAACCGGGACATCAGCCCAACGCCAATTATCGATAAGAAATCTGATTGCAGCATACGTCTCAGTTCGCGATCCGGGAGCCACACCCGGTTCTTCCAGGTAACCGAGAGCTTCCTTCCCGCCGATAAATCCGCGGTTATATTGCCCTCGAACGGAAAAACGCCGGACTCCTTCGGGAGAGAATGGACGTATGGAATTGAGGATTTTTGCCTTTTCGCTCCGGACTGCCTCTGCGCTGAAATTGGGAGGCGGTTCCATTGTCACCAGGGCAAGGAGTTGCAGTATGTGGCTTTGAACCATGTCCCGCAGGGCTCCGGAATCATCATAATATGCCGCGCGGCTTCCAATCCCAAGGTTTTCGGCCGCCGTGATCTGGATATTATCAATAAAATTGCGATTCCAGATTGGTTCGAATATTTCATTGGCGAATCGGAAAACCAGTATGTTTTGAACCGTTTCTTTGCCGAGATAATGATCAATGCGATAGACCTGTTGTTCGCGGAATACGGAGCTCACTTCTTTGTTGAGTTCCCTGGCAGACTTCAGATCTTGGCCAAAAGGTTTCTCGATTATGATTTGCACCCATCCGGATCCATTTTCGACGTTGAGATTTGCGGAACCGAGATTGCGAATAATCGCGGCATAATCGCTGGGAGCGGTCGCAAGATAAAAAAGGCGGTTGCCTCCCGTTCTTCGAGCCGGCTCAATCTCAGACATGAAATTCACGAGCTTCTGATATGAAGAGGGATCTCGATAATCCGCGGGGATATAGAATATTCCTTGTGCAAAGGATTCCCAGGTGGCCAGGTCGAAAGGAGAATCCTCCGCGGTTTTGTCAACCCATGTTCGCAGCATTGCGCGATACTGCTCATTGCTCATGGGAGATCGTGAAAGTGCAACGACTGTGAAGCCGGCGGGAAGAAAGCGCTGTTGCGATAGTCTGTATAGGGCAGGGATTAGCTTGCGCCGCGTAAGATCTCCGGATCCTCCAAAAATAATCAGGGCAGATGGCTCCGGACTGCGGCTCAGGCGGCGCCCAGATCTTAAGGGATTTGTCTCATCCATTATCTAAGATTAGCGCATTTTGGGAACAGTCAGCAACTTTCCTAATAAAAATGCCACAGATTTTACGGATTCCACTGAAAAATAGAAATATATGAATCAGTAAAATCTGTGGCGTTTTTATTTATGCGAGATTGTTCTACTGCGAATCCTGTATTTTTCTTTTTGCCCTTATGCTGAGATCCAGCGGTTTTGCCTCTCGCGCATTATTCCCCACTGGAAGTGTCTGAATTTCTCTGGTCTTATTGGGAATGGCCGGGTTTTGCAAGACGGCGGGTTTTGATGCCAATATCAATCCTTTAGGGGATGCGGTAGCGGGCGGTCGCATCCAAAGTGCTTCTATGTCCGGCGCAAGCAACTTCAATATGGCAACAGGCAGGGAACTGGTAAACACATAGTCCCCCGCTTCTTTCCCCGGGACATACGCAGTGATAACTCCGAAGAATCTATCTTCGATATAGAAAACGAATACGGCCGTCCGATCAGTCGGATTTGAAGACAGCAACTGGCCTCCGCGTCCGAACGAGTCATAGCGATTGTCCCCGGAACCTGTCTTTCCGCCAACCACAAGCGGTCTGCCGCCGGCTTTCAGGGCGCCTGCCATGCGTGCGGCTGTTCCGTTTTGGACGACTGACGCCAGCACAGGGAGGATAGCCCGCGCTACTGCTTCGGGCATGACCCGTACGCTCTTGGGTTCAGCGGGGATCAAAACGGTTTCATAAGGCGTTCCTGCTGCGAAATTCAATTCCGCTATTCTTGTTATTGGCCGGCGCACTCCCTTATTCAGGAGAATACCCATCAGCTGGGCCAGCGCTTCCGGGCGATCGCCGGAACTTCCAATAGCAGTTGCGAGCGAAGGCACCAGATTATCGAATGGAAAGCCAAGCCGTTTCCAATGGGGAGTCATCCGGACAAAGGCGTCCAGTTCGAAACGTATGCGCAAACGAAGGTCTTGAGCCGGGCGATTGCGTGTTTTAAATAGCCACGCAGATGCAATTTGACGCGCTTCGCCGCTTTCAGCCCATATCTGATCCCAATCGAGTGAATTCCGTCGGACCATCTTTCCCGCGCACCAGATTTTCAGAGGGTGAATCCCAAGCAGATATCCATAATCGGATAAATTAAGCCTGGGATTGCCATAAGCGTTCACCATACGCTCCGTTGTTTCCGGGGGCATATTCCCAAGGTATTTGCTGAGCCATCCCGAAAGAGCCTGCTTGTCGGCATTATGGTTCCATGCATAAAAAAGTATCGCGAGATGGCGTGCCGATTTGAAATTCTTGCCTAATAACTCCCTGACAATCTCATCCGGCGCTTGTTTTTTGAAAGTCTTATAGGCTTGGTAGAGGAAATGTCTGGATTCTTCATCGGAAATGCTCTGGAGCATTCCCAGCCGGACCGGATTGTCAGGATCCGCGAGGATTTCATCGGTGTTATAGGGCATGTGGGCTTGGTAATAGCGGACCAGATCACGCATCAACCTTATATAGACAAGATTGACGGAACGCATTGTAGCTTCCCGGATCGTCAAAATTCGCCCATTGTCCGCTTTGTCGAAATTTCGAAAATCGTGAATTACAGCTCCGGTAAAAAAAGCCTCTCCCGGATTTGCAGAGTATTTCCTGTCCAGCGCCAGCTGGAGAAAAGAGTCCAATCCCAGACCCTTTTCCCGGGCCAAGGTCTCGGCTGCCCAGTTGGTGATAGGATCGCGCGCCGTTTCTTTCTGTTGATTGATCTCATCGGGCGTCAGCGAAGAAAACTGCTCGTGAAGAGTTGCAATGATGTCCAGGTAGTTCGCAAGAGTTCGCAGTTTGGCCGTGCTGCCCAACTGCATTTTCATTCCCGTGTTGATGTCAAATGGGGCGTTTAAATTATCCGTTACGACTCTTAGGAGATTGCCCTGTGATGTTTTTTCGAACAGCATCATTCCATAGATCACCTTGGATGGATCACCCGTTGGGAGAAGGTGCTCGCCACGCAATCCTGATTTGCTTATGAATTCCGGCTTGAGCAGATCCTCAAAAAGAGAGACGACTTTGTGTTGCAGGCCTGGATCTATTGGGCTTTCAACATTGAGATGCAGCCGGTCCAGTTCATAATAGCTGCGGACGCCAAGCACATGGACGAGATTTGATCGTAGGTCATCAATAGCCTTACGTTCCGCATAAGGCGGAAGCGAAATCTGGGGAACGTGAACGGAAAATGAAATAGGTTGCAATGCGACCTGACCGGCAAAATCAACCGGTATGATTTGCAGCTTAGCGAGAAGCTGTGTAAAAAAAACGGCCCTTTTTTCAAGCGCTTCATGATTCTGAACGAGATAATAAGAGGGGGCCTTGACCGAGCACAGCAACGCGAGGGTATTCTTGAAGGCTTTAGCCTTGGCCGGATTGTCGTTCGGGAGCGATAGCTTTTTTCGAACTTCTTTTAGATTCTCACCAAACCAGGCTTGAAACCCATTCCCAATTCCATGGATCTCCCCGTAACCCGGCGTGGCTGCGAGAGGAATTGAATTGAGATAGTCGAGAACAATCTGCCTCCGTTCTTCACGGGTATCCGGCCCATTTTGGTAAACTTTCAGACTGGCGTCGGTCATCTGGCGCAGCTTTGCGAAAATGGAATTCGTCCTTCCGTCGTAAGAATGACGGTATTTTTCCATTTGAGTGGCAAGAGTGCTGCCGCCTTCAATAGGAAGCGGCAACCCCAGTTTATGGCCTGCATAAAGAATAGCCGCCTTGGCAAGGCGATCCCAATCCACGACTGGGTTCATGCGATTGTCGCTGGATTCGTCTAATTCTCTGTTTTCTATGATGAGCAGGCTTTTGATCGCCAGTTCGGGAACTTCCTCAAAGCTTTCAAAATATTCTCCGACTACAGGCGCCTTAAATAGAAGCTGTCCGCCCATTCCAAGTATTGTGAGACTCGTGGCATTCGGTTCCGGATAGGGCGGCAGGAATCCCCATTTGACAAGGCGTTCTAATTCAGGCGAGAATCTTACTTGTTTCGTTACATGGTAGCCCGCTGCCTGCAAGCGTTGCTCGAAATCGGGAATGAGCGAGTATCCCGCGCTGACATCAAAAGGTCCATTTTTCGGAAACACAATGTTTGGACTGGGACCCGATTCAACCCTGTATAGCATTTTCCGCGCATAACTCGACAGAATCCAGGATTGCAGCGCCGATGTTCGGGTTTCATAAAAGATAAAAACCGCCAACGATATTAAAGCCAGGCCCCATACCATCCATCTGAAATGAAGTCGATGGCCAAACGCGGTACGAATGCGCTTCAAGCCAACATTACCTGAAGAGCTTTCCAAACTTCTCTCATGCGAACGAAGTTTCAGATCCATCATTTCCTCTGCCCAAGTGCTCGTAATTGTAAAAATCGTTCAGCTGTAATTCATGGTTGGGAAAGCACCGTCAGGATTGAAGGAAACCTAAGTTTAATCACAAAAACATTATGATATCTGCACCGAACGATTTCAAATTGCTGCTGGCGATTTTTTTTCGTTTTTGGAAGTTTATTTGAATGGTCCGGCTTTGGAAGTAGCTTTTAGATGAAGTAGGTAAGATGGAGATCCTTATCTCTAACTGCCGCCGCACTATCGACCAAATTCTGGAAACTCGTACTGTCATAGACTTCCGAAATTGCCGCTGCAACCCGCCTCCACATCCCTATGAAAGCGCAATTGCCGTCTAAAGCACAAGCCCCCGCAGATTTGTCCGTCATGCAGGCTACCGGAGCCAGCGGGCCTTCCACGAAACGCACTATTTCTCCGACAGTCATACTCTCAGGTTGCCTGACCAAGAAGTAACCTCCTGTTGCTCCCCGCCTTGAATGGACGAATCCCGCGCGTCTCAGTTGGTTGAGGATGACTTCAAGAAAACGCGGAGGGATCGCCTGTGCTTCTGCAATATCGCTGATTTTGACAGGGCCGCCGCCTTTCCGTTTGGCGAGTTCAAACACGGCCCTGATTGCATACTGGCATTTCTGGGAAACCATAATAAGAGCTCACCGTTAAGTCAGCGATTAAAAAGGATGGTTCGCATCTTCACTTGCTGATGACAAATAGAGCCATATCTGCAAGCAGGTTCGCATCCCCTGTAATCACTTTTTGTTCCTCAGTATCGAGCGCAACACGCTCGTGGATGTGGATGGCGCGTTCCCTGCAAAAATCCTCGAAATCCGTTATGGAGAAAAAACGAATATTCGGCGTGTTGTACCATTTGTAGCGTAATAGGCCCGACGAATTCGGCGACTTCCCCTGCTCGCTCAGCATCTTTCGCAGCTTGATATATGCGAAATTCGGGAAGCTTACGATCGATCGGCGGCCGACGCGCAGCATCTCAGAAATAAGGCGCTCCACATCCCTTACAGCCTGCAACGTGTGCGATAATACGACATAGTCAAATTGCGCTTCCGCGAAAGCCGCAAGGCCGGAGTTCAGATCAGCCTGTACAACATCTAACCCGCGTCTAAGACAAGCGAGCACATCGGTTTCACTAAGCTCGAGTCCTGTTAGCCGCCGATTACCGTTCGACCTGAGATTTGCCAGCAGAGATCCTCTGCCGCAGCCGAGGTCCAAAACGCTGGCATCTGTTCGAATGAGCTGAACAATCTGATCGTAGTCAATACGGTGAGATCCGTTTGGGCCGAAAATGCTTGCAGGCGATTGAGGGTTCGAAATTTCATCTTTTCTTATATCATTGATTTGTTCATTGTCGGCGCTGTCAAGAAATGCACGCATAAGCTCGCCGTAAACCGGGAGATCATCCGAAAGAAGGAACGCGTCATGCCCGCAACGGCTCACGACATTGCAGTAGCTTACCTGCTTTCCCAGCCCGAGCAGTACATTCGCCAATTCCTGTGATTGTTCCGGAGGGAAAAGCCAATCGCTTGTGAAACTGATGATCAGCCAGCGGCATTCCGAGCGAAAAAGCCTGGCCGAAAGCTCTTCAGGAGTTTTTCCGAGATCAAACAGATCCATCGCAAGTGATAGTTTGATATAGCTGTTTGCGTCGAATCTTTCGACAAATTTATCGCCTTGATAGGCAAGATAGGATCCGACGCTAAACTGTTTTTCGAACTCCGTATCAAATTCTCGCGTCTGAAGACGATTCGGCTCGAATTTTTCCCTCATCGATTCGGGGGATAGGTATGTAATATGTCCGAGCATTCGTGCGAGAGCCAAGCCTACTGCAGGGGCCGTGTCATGATCAATATACCGGCCATGCTTAAAATTGGGATCGCGCCGGATGGCATTTCGGCCGACCACGTCAAAGGCCAAAGCTTGGGTTGTCAGTCTGGCTGAAGTGGCAAGGGCAATCGCACCGGCGACTCTATCAGGGTGCCGAGTTGCCCAAGTTAGTACCTGATGGCCGCCCATGGATCCGCCGATCACGGCGAGAAGGCGGTGAATCCCCAGATGATCGATCAGGACGCACTGCATCTCGACAATGTCGCCGGCGGTTATCCTTGGGAATTCAGCTCCAAAACGCCGCCCGGTAGCCGGGTTGAGGCTGTTTGGTCCGGTGGTTCCGCGACAGCCGCCTAAGGCATTGGGGCAAATGACAAAGTAGCGATTGGTGTCGATTGGCTTGCCTGGTCCAATCGCGATATCCCACCAGCCGGGATCATCATCCTCGTTATGACGGGCGACATGCGAATCGCCACTCAAGGCATGGCAGATCAGAATTGCATTATCCTTGGAGCTGTTCAATCGCCCATAGGTTTCATATGCGACATTTATTCCTTGCAGTCGCCCTCCCAGTTCCAGTTTGAGAGGGCCGTCGAATTGGAAATTGTTCACATGCTTCAGCAGGCGCCCGGAGCGGGCGGTATCACTGCTCTGAAACGCATCCTCTGTCATTATTGGGACAAACCTCTAGCAGCGCTTTGCCGCGATTTCTTGTTGTCATTGTTGAGACAAATGCAGTGCCTGGTCGAAATCCTCGAAGATGTCCTCAATGTCCTCAATTCCTACAGAAACACGGACGTATTCCTGCGTTACGCCGGTCTCTATCTGCTCTTTTTCAGTCAACTGGGAATGGGTGGTGGACGCGGGGTGAATGACAAGAGTCTTCGCATCCCCAATATTGGCCAGATGACTGGCGAGTTTTACCGAATTGATAAACTTGATTCCGGCCGCCTGACCACCGCGAATTCCGAATCCCAGGATGGCTCCCGCCCCATCTTTCAAGTAGCGCTGAGCCATAGCATAATGCTTGTGGCCTTCCAGGCCGGGGTAATTCACCCACAAGACGGCGGGATGATTTTTCAGCCATTGAGCCAATCGAAGCGCATTTTGCGTGTGACGTTCCAGTCGGACCTGGAGCGTCTCCAGTCCGAGCAGAAAAAGAAAAGCCGCAAAAGGACTCATGCACGCGCCGGTGTCGCGGAGCCAGTGGGTGCGGATGTGGATTATATACGCGAGATTCCCAATCGGCTTGAGTGCTTCGGTGAAGACCATTCCATGATAAGCATCGTCAGGAGCAGTGAACTCCGGCCATTTGCCTGGATTATCTTCCCATGGAAACTTGCCGCTATCGACAATTGCACCTCCTATATGCACGCCGTGGCCGCCGATAAATTTCGTGGTTGAATAGACGACAATGTCAATTCCGTGTTCTATGGGCCTCAAAAGCGCCGGCGTGAGAACCGTATTGTCCACCACAACAGGAAGTCCCCGCCGATGGGAGATTTCGGATATTTTTTGGAAATCCGGCACATCATTCTTGGGATTGCCCACGGATTCTAAATAAACGAGCCGAGTATTGGAATCGGCAAGTTTTTCGATTTCTTCCGGATGATCCGGATTAAAAAATCGCACTTCAATCCCGAGCTTCTTAAACGTCTGGGAGAAAAGTGTCCATGTCCCGCCGTATAGGCTTGTCGACGAAATAAAATTCTGACCGCAGTGCGTGATGGTGAGGATTGCCGCTGTAATGGCGGCTTGACCGCTTGCGAAAGCTAAACCGCCGATGCCCCCGTCCAGTGCAGCCAGTCGCTTTTCAAGCACGTCATTCGTCGGATTCATAAGTCGGGAATAAATATTGCCGAATTCCCGCAGGGCGAATAAATCAGCTGCATGTTGCGTGTCCCTGAAAACATAGCTGCTGGTGGCGTAAATAGGTACTGCACGGGCATTAGTTGATGGGTCCGACTCCTGCCCTGCGTGCAAGGCCAGAGTTGCCAGTCGGGGTTTCCCTTTGCTCTTAACCATTTATCACCGTTCCTTTCAAGCCAAACATCCGTGTTCCTAATCCTCATTAATACGATCGAGTTTGTCAAGATTTAAGTCTGGATTTTTTTAAATCAGATTGATTCTACTGATTGTCATGCAGTGCTCCTGCAATCCAGAAATCGGGGCGTATGGATTCGCGGGAGGCAATTGCCAGAGAATTCTGGATAAGCCGCGACAGGTCTAAATTCTCTTCGGCGCGCTGCGCCTGCTCAAGGCTCGACATGGTTTCCGGATGGCGAGGAATAAAAAGGGAACAGCAGTCCTGATCTGCTTGAATGCTGGTTTCGTAGGTTCCCAGGGTTCTTGCGGTCTGTATAATATCCTCTTTGTCGTCTCCGATCAGGGGTCTGAAAACCGGGATGCTCGCTGCTCCCGAGATAGTTCGAATATTCTCCAGGGTCTGGCTTGCAACCTGGCCTAGGCTGTCCCCGGTGACAAGGGCAATGGCTTTTTCTTTTTGAGCGATCGCTTCTGCTATCCGAATCATAAAGCGCCTGTAGAGGATCACTCGTAATGGAGGCGGCGCATAGGCAACTATCTCACGCTGAAGCTCAGCGAAAGGCGCCAGGTACAATCTGGATTCCAGCTGATAGCGCGAGAGGATTTGAGCGATTTGCCTGACTTTGTCCTGCGATTCCAGGGTTGTGTGAGGAAAACTATGGAAATGAACAAATACAACGCGGCATCCGCGCCTCATCATGCGATAGGCTGCAACGGGCGAATCTATTCCGCCCGAGAGAAGACACAAAACCTTACCTCCCGTTCCTGACGGCAATCCTCCCGCACCTTTGATTTTATTGAGATACAAGAATGCCCGGTCCCCCACGATTTCCACGAAGAAAACGGAATCCGGATTTTCCATACGGACTTCCGCCGGGCTGAGCGTTTGGACAAACGCTCCCAGTTGTTGATTTAACTCCTGGGAATTGAGTGGGAAATCCTTGGTGCCGCGCCGGGCGTCGATCTTGAATGATTTGAAAGAAGCGGCTGCCGCCAAATCCGCAAGCCCGGATTTAATTATCTCCAGGTCCGCCGCAACTTCGCGGGCGACAACGAAATTTGCTATCCCAAATGTCATGCCGAGCCTGTAGACAATAGCATCCACCGGAGAATTTTCGGACAGTCCGATAACTAATCTTCCGGCAAACCGCTGAATGTAGTCATGGGGAAGATCCTTTAACAGCAAAGCAACATGCTGCTGCAGATGATTTTCGAACCAACCTCGATTGTTTCCCTTGAGATTGATTTCATGATAGTGGATTAGTATCGAGCGCTTCACAGCTGTGATTTTACCCCATAAAAAACCTGATTTTATATGGATTGTCTTATTAGCCAGATTATTTTGAACATTCCCGGCAGAATAGACAACTATTATTATCGTACCAACGAAACCTCGAAGTATCCATTGACGTATTAGTTATATAATGGGGCGCATTAAATACATATTTTTGGACAATCTTGTCAAATGAGATAAATCGTACAGTCATTTGATATGGAGACATGATGAAAAAGGACTTAGACTCCATAATCCTTACTAGGCAGGAGCTTCAGATCATGAAGGTAGTTTGGGAACGAGGCGCTGCGTCGGTAAAGGAAGTCTGCAGCGCTATTTCGCGAAGAAAAGTGACAGCTTATACCACGATTTTGACTTTGATGGGCATTCTCGAAGAAAAGGGAGCTTTGGTTCACACAAGATCCGGTCGTGCCTATATATACAAGCCGCTTTTGACTCGGCAACAGGCGACCCGGAATCAGGTTCACGATGTGCTCACCCGGTTCTTCGATGGAAGTCCTGAGAAAATGATCGAAACTGTGATCGAAAATGAAGTAAAAAGACCGGAGCAACTCGGAACGGTCCGGAATCTTTTGGAATCGCTACGGGAAAATCAGGTGGCCTGAATATTTTCGACAGGCAAGGACGAACTACCCGGCAGGCG
>JAHFUH010000393.1 GCA_023265215.1 Acidobacteriota bacterium | reverse complement strand
GTTTTCTCGGCCATGAAGCGGTAGGGGGCGGACTAATATTCAGCAGATAGGTACGAAAAAGACCGGGTGTGCGAGCACGCACTAATACTCAACGCAAAGGCGCCAGGGCGCAATGATCGGGATGCGGGCTTTGCGTCCTGGCGACTTTGCGTTAAACAAAACCAGAATCCGCTGACTTCCTTCGTGTCGCTTTCCAAGTACTGGCGCGCATCTTCACTTTCAAGCAGCCAAATGAGCCGGATCTATCCTCGCTGGTTCTATTCCGTATCCTGCAGGACCCGATCACTCCTGAATCGTACTATGGAACAACCTGCGATTTGGTTACAATGGGTCGAATTTTGTGACTGCCTTTTCCAGAGCGCCAATGCAGGATGCAAGGTCCAGGAAGTCCGCTGAAAGGAAAGCATGACCGGGGCACAGGCTGTTTCTATTCCAAAATCAGTTACTAAACCTTCTGCCTATGCATGGGTAATCCTGGCAGTTCTTTACATCGCCAGTGTGGCATCGGCGCTCAACCAGTTCAAGGTGCCTCCGGTGCTGCCGGTATTAATCCGGGCGTTCCATCTGAGTTTGGGCAATGCCGGCATGCTGATGTCGATATTCTCCTGCACAGGATTTCTCCTGGCTCTTCCTGCCGGTTTCATTATGCATCGACTGGGCCTCAAATCGACCGGCCTGATCGCGGTGGGCGCCGTGTTGATCGGGTCGGGTCTTGGGTCGTTTTGCAGCACGGCAAATTCGATGCTTGCCAGCCGCTTTATTGAAGGGGCTGGAATCGGGCTGATTACGATTGTGGCGCCGGCGGCTATTTCCATCTGGTTCCCTGCAGAGATGCGCGGCACCCCACTGGGATTGTGGACGACGTGTATGCCTGTGGGGAACATCATCATGTTTAATCTGGCTCCCTGGCTGGTAAAGCTGGCCGGGTGGCAGCTCGTGTGGAAAGTAGGAGCGGCTTTTTCACTGGCGGCCCTGATTCTGTTTTGGGGATTTTTTCGAATGCCAAAACCGGAAGAGGCGGGCGGGAATCCTTTATCTAGTGAAACGGAACCTGAGCACGAAAAGCCACACAGTCATGGGAAGGCGATGGCAAACACCGGCCTCTGGCTGATCACTTTGCAGTTCCTGTGTTACAACCTGATCTGCCTGGCATTAGGCACATATTATCCGACATTCTTGAATTCTGTCCGCAATTACACATTGTCTGCGGCATCCTTTACATTCAGCTTGTGCACGATCGCTGCGGTTTTTTCGCAGCCTCTGGGCGGTTATCTCTCCGATCGTCTGGGAATGCGCAAGCTTTTAATCGTCATCTCATCGATTCTGATGGCTCCGATATGTTTGTTTCCCTTTTTAGTAACCGGGTGGATGATTCCGGCGCTGATTATCGGGTTGGGAGTCGTCTCAGGCGCCATTGTTCCTGCGACATTTGCCGCAATACCGGAGGTGATGGGATCACGGCAGTCGGCCGGATTGGGAATGGCGGTGCTGGCCTTGGGACAAAATCTGGGAATGTTCATCGGCCCAATGATGTTTGGAGGGCTTGCAGAGTCGATAGGTTGGACCGGCGCTGGATATGCGCTGATTCCGGTGTGTACCATCGGCGTGATTGCTGTTTGCCTGGCGAAGTTTCGGTAGCCGATGGCACTTTCCCAACCACGAAATTGGGAATGGGAAATATTGCCGCCGGGCGGAATTGAACCATCGACAAGTGAATTTTCAGTTTAGATCTCTTACCCTACCAAATCTTACCAAAACCTACCAATTAAATGCTTTGTGCCCGATCTGGCAGGGGTTGGCACCCTACCAAATCCTACCAACTCTTACCAAGAGAAAAGGGAGGCAAACGGGAGGCGTGATTTTGTTGAAGGCAATTGGTTTTTGCTATTTCCCACAACACCATTTCGGGGGAGTTTGGATTCCGGTCACTTGTCCGATAATGCGGCTAATCATCCAAGTGACTGATTACAGCATTACAAGTTTAGGAAAAGGGTCTGTCGCCCGGCGTGGCGTCGGATCCCCATCGACAGACTATAGCTGTCTTTTTCAGTCTGGTATAGCCCAAATGCAAAAGAATAATGCTGATAAGTTGTAGAAATATTTAAACATAAAGAATAAAATGGAACAAAATTCAGAGTTCTTATACGAAAATAGAGCAGCTTGCGCTGTGCGCCGCCGCTGATGCCGAGCGTTGGATACACGAGAATTAAGGAGAGCCGATGGAAGAAGCGGACAGACAGGAGAAGGTTAGGCCAGGGATTAACCCTCAGGTCATTTTTGAACACTTTGACGATCAGGAACGGCGGATCATCGACAGATTCGCGAAGGATTGGTATGTGACTAATGGCGGTGGTGAGCTCTGGTTGAGCCAAACCAGCAACTATCGCTATATGCTGATCAAGCCAACCGATATCTTCCAAGAAATGTTCAATATCGACCGGGAGATGATACTTCTGTTCAGCCCCTACGAGAGCTTCGAGCCACGCACGCTCGATGCTATAGCCAAAGCGACAGCACGACACCAATCCCTTCGTATCGAACGCATATGCAGCATTCTGGTAAGCAAAGATCCTGATGTTCCGTCCAAACTCAAGGAACTACTGAAGAACGACCAAGAGGCGCAGATAATCATTCCATTCACATATGAGGAACTAAGCTCCTCCGAATCCGACCCCTACTTCTTCCGCAATCGCTTTATCGAACACTTCTATGCCCGAGACCTCTTCGCATCTGAGAGCCCTCTCAAAAAGGACTTGTACTTCTTCGGCAGAACCGACCTTGTGCACTCACTTATAAATAGGCATAGGTCCAATCAGGTCTCTGGGCTTTTCGGCCTCCGGAAGACAGGCAAGACATCCGTCATCTTCGGTATTCAGCGGGGACTCCGCAAAGTGGACGGGGCCTCGGTGTTCATCGACTGCCAGACGCCCGCATTTCACCGGCTCAAGTGGAACCAAGCACTTCATTACGTCCTCATGGCAGTGCGCAAGCAGAACGACCTGAACGAGAGGCTGGGACAACTGGAAGACTACACTGAGACGAAAGCGGCAGTGCTCTTTGAGAACCATCTTCGCCGAATGTCGGAACAGTTGGGTTCGAAAACGATCATGCTCATTTTCGATGAGATCGAGAACATAACACCTACGGTCTCGCCCACGAAACATTGGCGAGAGGGTGAGGATTTCGTTCTTTTCTGGCAGACAGTTCGCTCCCTGTTTCAGTCATCCTCAGGCCTGTTCTCATATCTCCTCGTTGGGACAAACCCCCTATGCGTGGAACTGCCAACCGTGGGCACAGCCGATAACCCGCTTTTTGCACAAGTTCCCTTGGAGTATATCCCGGGCTTCGATGTCCCCCAGACGCGAGAAATGGTACGCCGACTTGGCAGGATCATGGGATTGAAGTTTGACGAGGTAATCTACGGGAAGTTGACTGAAGATTGCGGGGGGCACCCATATCTCATACGACACATTTGCAGTGTCATACATCGAATATCGAGCTCTGAACGACCGGTCCGTGTAGACAAGACACTATATGCTCGCGCCGTAGACATATTTCTTCGGGACTATACGCAGTTCTTGGAGATGATTCTCAGTGTCTTGCAAGAGTACTTTAATGATGAATTCGAAATGCTCAAGATGTTGTCGCGTGAAGATCACAAGACGTTCCAAGAATTCGCAGAGATTAGCCCTCTATACACAAACCACCTCTTGGGATATGGCGTTCTTCAAGAGGTAGACAAACGTTTTGACTTCCGCATCGAAGTGGTTCGCTGTCATCTCAAGGCCAGGGAGAAGTACAAGAAGCTTCACATGTCGACTGAGGAGAAGTGGGCAGAGATATCGGAACGTAGAAACGACATGGAGCAGAGGTTACGTAAGCTTTGCAGAATGCAGTTGCTGGCGCAGCTTGGAGAAGTCAATGCCCGGAACAGCATGCTGTCCATTCTTGGGAATCCGAGAGATGTGCGCTGCTCTGGTTACTTGTACCGTGACCTGTTCGATGGAAATAAGTCGGGAATTCTGTTTTCTGATCTCCCAAAACTGATCAGAAAGCACTGGGACTGCTTCTCAAATGTGCTCGGGCATGACAAAGCGAAAGTGGAGCGGGACCTACAAATCATAAATGAATTGCGCGTTGATGCTCATGCAAAGGATATCACCGATGAAGAAATGGCGGTTTTCCGTTTTGCCGCAGGCCGAATTGAGGAGGCTCTGGGATCTTTCTTTTCGTAGGATGGCATCCAACAAGACAAATCCAGCGTACGCGGTCAGCCCGCGGCGCTGATTTGCAGCGTCAGGAACAATTCTTCCTCTGCGATTCATATCACGATTTCACTTGGACGCGTAATGCGCTAATCGGGAAAGTGGCTTTTCTCCCTAACTCCTCCGAGTCTTATGGGAAATTTGTTTCCGTAATCGTAAGTTGAAAAATATGGAGTCGTAATGAACGCTTTGCCGATTCAGCTAATGCCTATGAATTCATCGATGCAGGTTTGAGATAACCCCAACGGTTGATCTCAATGGCATCGATAACGGCAACTGCGATAGGTGAAGGCATTCAAAACAGGACCCAGAATCATGAAGCCGGATATTTCCGAGTTTTCGTATGGATATGCTCTCACAAGCGAGCTAATACGATCCTTTCAGCTTAGATCAGTTGGTGCGCCAGTATTTCCATCACTTATCCAGGAGGGAAAAGTTGGCTATGACGTTCAAATCCCAGGCATTCCTATTTTCCTCCAATTTAAGCTCTCTGATCGAATGGTAAAAGGAACCGCGAAGCAATCCTATATACTTGGAATTCCTCATTTCCGGATGCACTTGCGCCCGCTTCGCCATTCCGATCAACATAATTTGCTCATCGAGCTTGAGAATAGTGGATACCCTGTGTTTTATGCGGCTCCAGAATTCTCAACAGCAACGGAATTGAACCGAGCTTACGATCAGGGGTTGGTTGCACAAGAAACTGCATTTTGGTCGCCCTGCGAAATTGGGAACTTGCCAGATCAAGGGGATCACTATATTGCATTCCGAAAGGGCGATCCTATTGGCTATCTCTGCTCAGAGCCAGTCGAAGTAAAAAAGGTTCCGATTAAAATCTTGATTTACGAACGGGTTAAACCCCAAACGTTGTCTCCTCGTGCCCGTATTCCTTCGCATGAATATTTCAATGATATTACTAAATTTTTGGTTGAGCTCTACAAACGAGAACGTCCCTTTAGATCTCCATTTGAGGAAGGTAGCGTTTTAGAGCAAAGTGATCGTGATCCGCAAGAAAAATCGGCATTGATCGCGCAATTTTTGTACGGATGCTCTATTCTATTTGCATTTAGGAACGTGGATAATTCTTAAAATAGATTATCTGTAGTTTTTAATGCAAGCTAATATTTTCTCCAGCGCGCGATAATAGTTTCTAAGGATGAGTTTTCGATCGGCGGCTGTGACCAGCCGTTTACAAAAGAAATGTCATTTGAATCTGGCAGTTGTTCCTTGCTTAGATCTCGGACGAAAATCCTGGAAGGAGCAG
>JAHFUH010000040.1 GCA_023265215.1 Acidobacteriota bacterium | reverse complement strand
CGCGGCGATTGCAACACATTTCTATGAGCCAGGACGGAAAATCCGCTCCGGAGGCTATCGTGAGCGGAATACCGCCCGAAAACCGTGGATTCACTTCGAAGATTGTCGCCTTTTCATCTTGAAGCATCACTTGAATATTGGCCGGTCCACGAATATCCAGAACTTCGGCCGTTTGAATGGCCAGATTTATCATTCCAGGGTGATTCAGGGTTTGACCGCGATCTGTAACTCCCGAACGTATTACCATGCGTTCTCGCGGAACCACGCTTATGATTTTGCCGTTGAAATCAGCAAGCAGATCGATAGTGTATTCCTTCCCCGGCAGGAATTCCTGCACAACAGGCTTGGGAACATAATCCAGGAAGAACTGAAGCTCCCGCTCATTCCTTATCGGAAAAGCGCCGACGCTTCCGCGTCCGACCCGGGGTTTCAGGAACATAGGGTAGCTTAGGTTCCGGCCGTATAATTCTTCAGGAAGCCATGTACGTGTAAATGGTATCCCTTTGCTTAATAAAAAACTCGCTGTTGCGTACTTATCGTTGCAGATCAAGCCTGTTCTCTCACTCGAGACTGCGACTCGGATTCCCATCGCAAGAAAATCCTCCGTATGCTTGCCGAAAAGTGGAAGCTCATCATCTATTGTGGGAATTAAAAGATGAATGCGCTCCCTGAAGCAGATGGACTTTATGATCGGTATGTATTCCCTGTCGGTCGTGAGCGGCACAATATAGTGTTTTGCACCGAAATACAGGCCTGGGCTCAAGCTGCTCATATCCGTTGTGATCACATTTCCACGCAATCCCAATCGCTTCAGGGCCTGGTTGAATGCTTGAATTAGCGGAACACGGCGGCTTGCAGCTGTAACCAGAATATTAATTTCACGCATGGCGTCTTTTCATCAGATGCTCCGGCACTTCAGCATTCTGCTCCCTAGTTAAGTTATGGGACTCAGAAGAAATGCACGGCGCCAAATCATCCCACTGCAGAATGGTATCTTTAGTGATATTGCGTCGCGCAGTCATTCCTATCAGTTTTTCCCGATCTCGCGGTTCAATACCGCTCCCCGGCCGTTTGTATGCAAGCATCCAGGGAGCGATCGCTTCATTCACACGTATGTCCACACCGGCGACAACGCTGCGCCGGGCGAGCAAACGGACTTCCTCTTCAACATCGGAAGGTCTTTTCCTGCCGTCACCCAAGCTGGATTCAACGTCTCTAAGGCTTCTTACCAACAGCTTTAAATCGGCCGGATCCATGCTGGCCTTGTGATCGGGACCTTGCGCATTCTTATCCAACGTAAAATGCTTTTCGATTACAACAGCTCCCAGCGCGATTGCAACCAAGGACAGAAGAATTCCCTCGCTGTGATCCGAAAGCCCCACCGAAAGCTCAAAATAGGATTGAAGCGTTTGGAGAGTGCGAAGGTTCATGTGCTGTGGTTCGGCAGGGTATGCAGAAACACAATGCATCAACAGGATTTCCTTTGCGCCCCCTGATCTCAGATTCCAGATGGCATCGGCTACTTCGCTCAAAAAAGACATGCCGGTGGAAAGCAGAATTGGTTTCCCCTTGGCGCCGATATGACGCAGCAACGGTATGTGGGTTATGTCGGCAGATGCTATTTTGAAAGCCGGGGTTCCTATGGAGTCCAGAAAATCGGCGCTTTCTTCATCAAAGGGCGTTGAGAAAAAGATGATCCCCTGGTCCTCTGCATGGTTCTTGAGCTTTTCCTGGGCTTCCCAGCTCAGTTCGCAACGGCGCAGCAGCTGATAAGCGGACTCCGTCCCATCCGTCTGTTGGGAGTATCGATCGCGTGATGGAATCAGCAATTTATCCGCGCGGAAACTCTGAAATTTCACCGCGTCCGCCCCTGCCTGCACCGCAGCGTCAATCAACCTTTGTGCCTGACTCACGCTGCCATTGTGGTTAATTCCAATCTCACCAACGACAAATACTCTCGATGACGAGCCGATTACTTTGGAGCCTATTAGAATGTCAGTTTCTTTCATGTCCGTTCAGTTTTCGCAAAATTAGCGGCAGTTGTAATAAAGTATCGATTGTGAATTCCGGCGCATTAATCCCGGGGCAAGTCTCCTGATCCCATAAACCGCACTTCCGAAGCTGAGCATATTTCATGCCGGCGCTATGCGCCCCCCTACAATCTTTGTCGGGATTGTCTCCCACATAAATAACCGAATCCGGCTCCGTCCCGAGCGATTCCAGCATCAATAAAAATGGGAATGGATGGGGTTTTTCCTTTTCCATTCCGAACGCCCATGTGTAAACGATGCAGTCCATCAGGCTTTGAAGCCGAAGCGCCTGAACCTTGTTCTGTTGAACCTCCGGCAACCCATCTGTGATTATGCCGAGCCTGTGATACCGCGCAAGCCGTCTCAGCAATCCCGAGTAGCCCGGAAAGAGGCGAATGCTTGGACGGTGCCGCCGGTAGACATCGACCAGCTCGGATATCGGGATTGATGAATCCAGGAATTCATCCCGCAGCATATCGAAAACCGCTTTTCTGCCTTCTTCTTCAAATGTGGTCATCATGGCGGGAAACAGGTGCTGAAAACAGTACCCATGTGTGTTGGCTAAATACTGCGCTACTGCCCTGAATCCGCTCGTGACAAAATCCTTTTCACGATACAGCGTGTCATCCAGATCAAAGACAATTGCGCGAATCATTGAATGCTCTCAGAAATTGATAGCTACTCGGTTAAATATCAAATTCCGTATTATTTGCGAGACTCGTGCAGCGCCAAGACCGTCGACAATCTTACGCCCCCGCCAGGAAAGACGCTGCCGCTCCATTACATCAAATTCTACAACCGAAAGCTTGTCCGACAATCGAGCTGGATCCAAATTATCTCCAGGGCCAAGACAAACGCAGGCTCCTGCCTCTGAGAAAGCTGTAATTGTTCTCTGCTGAAAACTGTCGTACGACAAAGCCATCAGCGGCGTTCCCGCGCAAAGCGCCTCATATGCGGATAATCCTCCGGCCGTGATCGCCAAATCTGCTTGAAATAAAAACTTGTTGATGGCGCCCGGCTCCCATCGAAAGATTGCAGGCTGCCAGTCCATACGCTCCAACTCCTTCTGTCCCCAACGTGCAAAACCAGGCGCGCCAACTACCTCCACTTCATGTGCCCAAAGCTTCAGCCCCTGCAGAAGTCCTAAAAAGTATTTCCTGGAATCGCCCCCGCCCAGATTGATGAAAACCGATTTGATTTTTCTCCTGATCAGCTTTTTTTGGTGGTGAAGTGTGTGATAAGCCGGATCCAAAACCATATAGGAAGTGCCGGAATAATGGACCTCGTCACCCTTGGAATTTTTTAAAGCGGGTAAAATGCTTCCATCGATTTGGATGTTTGAAGCAACCGGATTCAGACCAAGATCATGAATACTAACGACAGGTATATTCCGAACTCTGGCGCCGTCAATGAGCTTTTCGAGTCCATTCGGGATCCGAGTGTCAATCAGGACGGCAGCCGGCGCCGACAAGAGCGACCACGTGCAGTCCGGGTCGCCGCTCCAATAATCGAAACCCATCTCAGACAAGCGCTCCCGACTCCAGCAGTCCTGTAAGTCAATGAGAAACAACGGCTTGCAGCAAGCACGCAATTCCTGCGCTAGTATCATGGATCTTCTCAAATGCCCGAAGCCAACTTGAGGATCTGCTCCTGTGCGCACCCAGACACATGGCGCTTCAATTCTCGCTGATAAATTCTGATAATCTGTCAGGCTTTTGGCGCTTAATATCATCTTTTGACAAGTTTGTGACGGGAGCGCTACGGCTCCCCTTCGACCTTCTTCATAATTACGGTGAACATTTCTCTCCAAATGGGCACGAAAGGAAGAATTTCGTACTCGAGGAGATCGGCAATCAAAATGAAGTCCCCCTTTTCCTGCGAATCGATCATTTGCTTCAGGACGCCAATGAATTTCTGGTGATGCTCTTTGGCGGGGACATTATTTATCAGAATATTTTGAAGGCCGATCCGGAGGCCAGTTTCCAGTTTGTCCATGAGAAGAACCAGCCAGTACAAACCTTCATATAGCTGTCGCAGGCCCTCAAAGCTTTCCGGGCCTGGGTAAGTCTGAAAACCGGTTGCCAGAAAAGGAGTTGCGGCCTCGATGCGATTGAGATAATCCAGAGCTTCGGAAATGGAATCGCGAGCGATTTCGACCAGCGTGCCGGTATATATCTCGATCTTTTCCCGCGTTTGCACAGACTGCAACAATTCGGAGGAATTTTCAGGAGTATCCTCGCGCATCAATGGGATTCCATCGATTTGTATATGCCGGACAACGGAATTCGGAGGCAAGTGATCTTGCTCTATCTGCTTCAAAACATTATCCAGTGAAGAAACATCCAATGGAGGAGCAATTTCCCTCTCATTAACATAGAACTTGGTCATAACTCCCCTTTGCAGGACAGGCGTCTTACTATTGCACTCCTGCCATAAAGCAACTAACGGGCCAAAAAGAAATAACAAATTTTCAATTTTGATTAAACTTCGAAAGGCATAGCGACGATATACAACCACGGAAGTTATAAACGTCGGAGGCAGTGAAACCGAATACATTCCGCTAACTTCCTGCAGGGCGCAGGGCACGGATGCTCAAAAGATCGCTCTCAGGATTACAGATCAATTCCCTAAGAATTCACGGAGGAATTCAGTATGGGAGCTTTCAGCATCCTTAACAATATTGCAGCTTTGTATGCTCAAAGTCAGCTGCGTACATCGAGCACCAATCTAACCCAAACCATAACCCGACTCTCCTCAGGCAAGCGCATCAACAGTGGTGCAGACGATGCCGCAGGACTGATGATCGCCGATAGTCTCAGGGCGAACGTTCGCGCTCTCGACCAATCCGTGCGAAATGCCAATGATTGCATCAGCGTCGGACAGATTGCAGACAGCGCCCTGCAGGAAATAACAAATGTTTTAACCCGCGCCGTCACTCTGGCGGAAGAGGCTGCAACCGGTACAATGGATTCGACCGGCCGGGCTTCACTTAATGACGAGTACGGCCAGATCCAGGCCGAAATTGCGCGTATCGCTGCGCAGACAAATTTCAATGGAGTGCATTTATTCACTTCCACCGGGCTCAACGGCTCGCTGAACGTTTTTGTTGGAGATATTTACGGATCAAGTTCCATCTCCGTTTCGATCAATACGATTACCACATCCGGCGACACTGTTACTTCTATAGGCGGGCAGAATCTTGCCATCGTGAATCTCGCTACTCAAAGTGGTGCATCAGACGCGCTTGCGACCATCCGAAGCGCACTGCTAGCGGTAGCCAATAGCAGATCTGCTATCGGTGCCGGATCCAACCGCCTGCAATCCGCAGTGTCGGTTATGCAGAATCAGTCTCTGAATACCCAATCTGCCGAATCAACGATTCGCGACGCGAACATGGCCCAGGAAATCTCGAACCTGACCAAGTTTCAGATTCTGTCGCAAACCGGTACGGCAGCGCTTGCCCAGGCTAATGCAAGCAGCCAGACCATTCTCTCGCTGATGCAGGGCCTGAGGTAAGCCTCTCACCCAACCAGGATAGACTGCGGGCAAAAAGGCGGGTCCTTTGGAAAGGGGGGACCCGCCTCCTTCCTATTTGCTATGCATTTTCCGCTAAACTTCATTTCACTTCAGACGATAAGCCGCTAGAACCAAAAAAAACAGAAGAAAAGCCTTTGGGCCTTCTACTGAGCTGAGCGACACCCCTCGCCGAGGCTGCCAGAGCCGTGATCTGGTTGTGTAGTTGCACAAATAGCTCGGATTCATGGAGGAAATCCTAATGGGATCTTTTAGTATCCTGAATAATATCGCTGGTGTGAATGCTCAAAACATGTTAAACGTCAACCATGTCAGCCTCTCCCGCACTTTGATGCGCTTGTCATCTGGCAAACGTATTAATTCCGGAGCAGATGACGCGGCAGGCTTGCAAATTGCAGACAGCTTGCGCGCCAACACTCAAGCTCTAAACCAGGCTGTGCGCAATGCAAACGACGGCATCTCGGTATCTCAGATCGCTGA
Organism: Acidobacteriota bacterium; assembly: GCA_023265215.1. Taxonomy (GTDB): domain Bacteria; phylum Acidobacteriota; class UBA6911; order UBA6911; family UBA6911; genus UBA6911. The sequence continues at coordinate 12,457 of JAHFUH010000040.1, read as the reverse complement.
CGGCGCTTTACAGGAAATGACCAATCTGTTGACCCGCTCTGTTACGCTGGCAAATGAGGCAGCAACAGAAACAGTCGATTCTACGGGCCGCGCTTCGCTGAACAACGAGTTTTCAGCCATACAGTCGGAAATCGCGCGTATCGCTACTCAAACTAATTTCAATGGCTATGGTATTTTTACAACTTCCGGAGTCAACGGCGGCTTAAGCGTTTATGTGGGCGATCTTACCGGAGCCAGTTCCATCTCGGTCACAATTAACACAATCACAACGAGTGGTAGCACAGTTACCGCATTGGGCGGCCAAAACTTAGCGGCTGTTACCCTGACAACTCAAGATAACGCCGCTACATCATTGACTACAATCAAAAACGCTCTGAACGGCGTTTCCAATATGCGGGCCGGCATTGGCGCCGGTATCAACAGGCTCCAGTCGGCAGTCGCAGTGCTGCAAACCCAGTCCCAGAATACGCAGGCAGCTGAATCCAGTATTCGGGATGCCAACATCGCTGAGGAAGTAGCAAACCTGACCAAGTACCAGATTCTGGCGCAGTCCGGGATTGCCGCTCTCGCACAAGCCAATTCGAGCAGCCAGTCAGTACTCAGTCTGCTCCGTGGATAGCATTCAAACCTGAATAATAGGAAAAGGCGCGTTTTATGGATAAACGCGCCTTTTCTTTTAAAATACAGCTATCAGCATTCAGCCATCAGCTTAGGGTTCGCGCAAGAATAAGTTCACATTCTGGCGCGAGCGCCGGGCGGGCAGATGCAAGGCGCCGTGACGCAGGCGATGTGGTTCATCTCCGAGTCGCGGCAACGCAGCAGATACCCGCCCGCCGCCGCGCCCCGAAGGGCGGCCGGCGCTGATAAATACAATATCCTATTACAATTTCCTGCATATTGTTCAACCTGAGAGCCGGCCGCAGAATGTGAAGTTATTCTTGCGCGAGCCCTTAGCAGTTATTGGACTAATTACTGATAGCTTTATTCGGAATATAGGTGCCTCGTTGTTGCCCATCTGCTCATAAACCTGGGCTGCTATCTTATTTTCTCCTTCCCTTTTTCCTAAGCGGCTGCCAAACCCAAGACGATAAAAAGAGCAGAGCGCAGTTGCGCAAAGTGTGGTTTCTTATATATGGGCGGGATTCATCCTTTGAGCCATTTTGAAGCAAATTTGTCCCTGCTTTCTCATCGGCAGCCCGATCTGGCGGCACAATTGCGCCAGATTCATACAAGCAGCGTAAAGGTCTTCCCTTCCGCATCCGGAAATCCAAGCGCCTGCTATGAACACGGGGAGTCCATCGTAGCGCTGCACAGCCGTTACGATCCCATAAAAGAGGCCCGCCAGACTCTAAAAAAACAGGATTTTTCGGGAGCGGACTATTTCATTCTTTTTGGATTCGGACTTGGCTACATTCTGGATGCACTGCAAGAAATGAGTGCGGCAGCTTCAAACCACTATTTCATAGTGGAATCGGATCTTGAAATTTTGAAAGCTGCTTTTGAAGCGCGCGACCTCCGGTCCCTAATTGCTCTTCCTAATATCCACTTCGCCTGGCCCATATCCGGACCCGAGTTAGCGGAACAGTGGCAGCGTTTCTTTGATCCGGTTCAGGCCCAAAAGAGCGCGTTTATCACACACTTGCCCTGTGTATCCCTAAATCCACCCCTCTTTAAGGCAGCGGCCGAAATTATCCAGAGTCAGACTTTCCAAATATTCACTGATATCAATACCCTCGTGGGAAAAGCTGAAGCTTTCCTTGATAATTTTGTAAAAAATATACGCAATGCGATTCTTGCGCCTGGAATTGCCAAATTTGTAAAGCTTTTTCCAAGGGTCCCGGCAATCATTGTCTCGGCGGGACCATCCCTGGACAAAAATGTCCACGAGCTTCGCGGTTTCCAGGATAACGCACTGATTCTCTCGACCGATACTGCGTTGAAGCCTTTGCTGGCGGCCGGGATTGATCCGCACTTTGTGTTAACCGGCGACCCTTCCCACCTAAATTTTCTTCATCTAAAGGGTGCGCCAACCAAGGAAACACTGGTCGTTGCAGAGGCATCTTCCTATCCAGAAGTATTTGAAGAATTTGAACGAACACTCACCTGCACCTTCGAGAATTCATCCCTGCGTTCCTTGTCCGATATGCTGGGCAATAAGGGATCGCTTCGCGCCTGGGGTTCGGTTGCGACCATGGCCCTGGATTTCGCTCTTTTGCTTCAGTGCGATCCGATCATATTTGTTGGACAGGACTTGGCTCACACTGACGGGAGGATATACTGCACGGGAATTTGTTTTGACGAGGAGTGGTTCGCCGGAGTTCTGAATCCCGCGGATTGGCATAATAAGCAGGAAAATCTACGATCCTCACGGCGCACCGTCACTGTCGAGGATATATTTGGCAGACCGGTTGAATCGACAGACAAACTCACTGCTTATTGGAATTGGATAATTAAGATTCGTCGAGACCATCCGGAAGCTCGGTTTATCAATGCGACTGAAGGCGGCATTTTGAGGAATCACGTGGAAATTTCAAGTCTCCGGGATGCCCTCCATCGAGAGTGCCGCAACAATCTGGATCTTCGGAATCGCGTCGCATCCGCCTACGCTGAGGCCCAAAAAAGCAACATCCTCTATGCAGGCGTTGATCTTTCGCAACTCCTGGGTGAATCCATCTCAATTCGGGATGTTCTAAGAAAAGGCCTGAGGCTTTGTGAATCCAATGGAGTGAACTCCCCAAGTGAACTCATGCATCAACTTGAGGCAGCCAAGGACGCCATTTATTCCGCTCCCCATCTGGCGCCCCTAATGGATTGTCTGAACCAAATGGGAAATTTCAACTTTTTGCGGAGGCGGAACACAGTCGTGCGGCAACGCTTGGATTCTCAATTATTGTCGGAACTCTGCGCCATTTACGCAGAGTATTTCAATTCCGTCCGGGAAGCATTGTCCAAGATTGATAAAGCGCTCCTCCAAATTACTGCAAATCTTAACGAAAATTGCAGCGCAAAAACCAAGCTTCTCTAAACTTGGAACGCCAGAAACCGCTATTCCAAAGAGGCGAAACGGACGATAAGTTTAGTGTTCCGGATCCTATTTCATGGACCCCCGGGAAGGATCGTATTATGCCGTTGGATGAAACAAAACTCTGCCGTTCTGCCTGTCACGTCATAATTATATTTGTCCCCCTGGATAAAAAGAAAGGCACACACACCAAGCCATGAGCTCTTCGTCCATAAATCTTGTCAACAGTGTGATCGACGTAGGCAGTATTGTGGATAATCTTATCTATGTCGATAGCGCGCCTGTGCGCAACATGCAGAGCCAGGTAACCACTCTGCAGAGCAAAGTCAGTGCCTTTCAAAGCCTCAATACCAATCTCTCGACTCTCTCCGACAAAATCGATACTATTCTATATGGCACAACTAACACGCCACTAATCAACCCCTATGCATTCGCGGACAGACTTGAAAACAGCATCTTTTCCAAATGCAAGGTTACATCCTCGGATGATGCTTACGTGTCCGCAACAGCAGATAACGTAAATTCCGCGGGGACTTATTCGATTGCGGTAACCAGCCTGGCTCAGGCAAAATCCATGGCGGCGGCCAATTTTGCCGACACTTCCTCCACCACAGCCGGCACAGGAACGCTAACGATCAAAACCGGCGCAAATGACGCTGTAACAGTAACAATTGACCAATCCAATAACACACTGACAGGGGTATGCAACGCGATCAACGCGGCCAACGCCGGTGTTGCTGCCACGATCATCAATGATGGGACATCCAATCCATTTAAGCTTCTTATTACTGCAAACGATGCCGGGACAGCAAACAGTTTTTCTGTCACTGACAATCTATCAGGCGGCCAATCATTGAACCTGGAGCAAAAGCAGTCAGCAACCGACGCCCAATTCGTTCTGAACGGCGTCAGCATCACAAAAAGCACCAACACTATTTCCGACGTCATTCCCGGAGTAACGTTTGCGTTGAAAGCCATGACGATGGGAGCCGTGAATCTAACGGTAGAAAAGGATATCGATTCCATAATTTCATCTCTTAACGATTTTGTCTCGGCTTACAACAGCGTCAATTCATTTATCAATTCTCAATTCGCTTACAACGCCACAAGCAAAAAGGCTGGTCTCCTCTCCGGCGATTCGACTCTTCGAGGCATTCAAAGCAACCTGCAAAACCAGATCACTCAATCCATCGCAAACCGGTACACGAGCCTTAATTTCTCAGGACAGGCTGGCCTCGATTTCAATCGAGACGGCAGTCTGAGCCTGGATTCGGCCAAACTCCAGTCTGCTTTGTCATCAAATTTTGCAGGTGTCGCAGCCCTCTTTCTTGGAAATGGAACGCCCTCAGACAATGCAACTGCTACGGATAAGAGAGTTACTTATAATTCCAAAACGACGCAGACACAAGCCGGCACATATTCCCTTCAGATCACGAGCCTGGCCCAACAAGCGTCGCTGGTAGGGAACCAGTCGGTTGTATCTTTGGCCGATAATGAAACTCTTACCATAACTTCCGGCTCAAAATCAGCCACAGCGACTCTTCTTCAGAATGACTCCCTTTCGTCCGTCCTGTCGAAAATAAACAGCGCATTTTCCGTCCAGGGAATGGCAATCACGGCGACTGACGACGGAACAGGGAAAATCAAAATAGCCACCAATAGTTATGGCAGTGATCAAAGCATAACTATTGTATCGAACAGAGACGGATCTTCAGGCTTCACGGGATTCGGGACCACTCCGGCAACCGCTTCAGGGGCCGATATCGCCGGCTTGATCAATGGACATGCTGCAGTCGGGAGCGGGTTGATCCTCACCGGCGCAACGGGACAACAGGAAGAAAATTTGAGGTTAAGCGTCGCGCAGACTGCAATTGGCGATTACGGATCGATAACCGTGGCCTTAGCAGATGCGGGCACTGAAGGCTCAAGCATCTTTATGAATCTGCATAGTAGACTGGCCGGCATTACCGACCCGTTAACGGGCCCAATCCATAATTCAACAGATTCATTTAACCAGAATATAAAGTCTCTCAACGATGAAATCAGCTCTTATCAGGCTCGGCTTGATGTTGAAAAACAAATGTTGACGGATCAATACAATCAGGCCGACCAAGCTCTCAGAATGTTGAGCGTTACGCAATCATCTCTTAGCAGCCAACTAAGCAAGTTGGGCGGCTAGATATTCAAAGGAGTTTTTTAATGTCGGGTGATCAGGCTCTTGCACAGCGATATAAAGAAGTGGCAGTCAAAACCGCAAATCCTCTGCAGCTTGTGGTCATGATGTACGATGCCGCCATTTGTTCTTTGAAAGAAGCCAAAGAACAATTGGGCCGCAGGGATATTGCCGGCAGATCGCGATCGATCAACAAATGCATTTCAATCATTTCAGAGCTGCAATCATGTTTGAACCTGAAGCAGGGGGCCGACATCGCAACCTCTTTAGACCGCCTCTATGACTATATGAAGCGCAGAATTTTTACAGCCAATGTAGAACAAAGCATAGAACCGCTGGAAGAAATAGAGGCATTGCTCGAAAATCTGCGTTCTGCCTGGAGTGAGATTGGCATTCAAGCCCTTGGTACAGAAGCGGAATTATCCGGGCAGTCCCTTCCGAAACCGGATATTTTCAGATCTGAAAATCCCGTAGCCATGCAGATCAAATCACTGAATATTTCGATATAAATATGAACAATTATACGGCGGAATTCCTGGAGTTGTTCGGCAGGTATCATGAAGCTGCTGAAATCCTCCTCAGTTCAACTCCCGCCCATGATTCGTCCGATATAGGCGCTTTTACAGAATCCCTTTTACGTCATCGGGATTGCTTGGGAATTATCGAACGGATGAACACAAAGGTTGACCAGCTGTGCGATTCATGGAAAGCAGTTGAGTCGCTGTTGGATTCACAATCCAGGAATGAAACGCGCACAGCCATGGCTGAAGCAAAAGCAGAAGCACTTAGACTGAAGCAAGTATGCGATAGTCACAGCAAAATGCTTGAAGTCGCGCGAGATAGGCTGGGAACCCAGTTAGGAGTTATAGGAAAACGCACTCAGCATCTTAAAAGCATACAACCTATCAAAATCAACTACCCCAAATTTATCGATTCCCTTTACTAATCGCTAATAGCTGAAGGCGAAAGTTGCTGGTTATCTTCCAAGCAGTTTTTCAGCGAAAGAGTCCCATGCGCGTTGGAAATCCGAAATTGCAAATTTCTTTTCCACTCTCAGGCGCGCGCCTTCGCCCAATTGGATAGCTTTTGCGGGATTATCCAGCAGATTGACGATTTTTTCGCGCAACTCTTCCGGAGCATTGGCAACAACTCCTTCCATACCATCCCGAACGGGAGAAGTGGCGTGCCGCAAGGTTGCCACCGGCATGCCGATTGCCATCGCTTCCAATAATGCAAGATTATAGCCATCTTCATATGGAAAGACTGGGGTATAAAGGTACACTCGATAAGAACGCATCTGCTCTTTTAGATCTTCCCAATCTCTAGACATGCGGCTCGATGGAATGCCTGGATTTTCGCCAATCACCAAATTAGGAAGGTTTCGGCACACTGTGTCATACTCCTTCCATCCAGTCATCTCGCCGCGTTCTCTTAATCTGTTGCACACCTGAAGCACGCCGCAAACATCACCGCGGTACCCTCCATACAGGCGCGTATCGACGGCCGGACGGATTACGTCTCCGGGAATTCCCCAATCACGGCGCTTCAGTTCCGAAACGTAGATCACCCTTGCACCGCACGATTTCAGGAGAAGTTCAAGATTGCGCGTATATAAAGCCCGGTCGATATTGCTATGATCCTGCACAATCCGGCCGGACAGAGTCCCATGCACAAGGAACGCTTTGGGAATGGGTATTTGCCGGGCATCCAGAAGATCATTGACGTTATGAGCAAGGATCCAATCCCATGGACCCTTCTGAAGGGCTTCCTCGACAGAAGAAAAAAGAATACTATTTTTGAGCAGAGGCCTGATTCGCGGATTCCATTGTCTAACTTGTCCGGACGAAAGCCTTGGGGTAACGACACCAAAGATCCAAGGCTTGCAACCGGCTAAGAGATGAAGATAAGGCTGGTGTGAATTGAAAGTAAGGACGCGCAATATTTTGTCGGCTATCCCAAAAGCTTTTTCAGAATGTCCATTTTGGGAATTTGCGATTGGGCCGCAGCAAGGTTTTCGCGCTTAATGGCTTCATATACTTCGTGCCGGTGAACCGAAATATGGCGCGGCGCCGTTATGCCAACCTTAACGCTGCCTGTCCCAATGTTCAGGATCGTAACTTCGATTTCGTTCCCTATGACAAGGCTTTCATCTTTTTTTCGTGTAAAGACTAGCATCCGTGTAATTACCTGCAGAGCTTTCCTGCCCTGCGCAAATGAAGGCTGCCATCAGCCCTCCAGAGTCTCCATCTCGTTTTGACCGGCGCCATCCATAAGCGGATGCCGGACAGAATATTTGCTTTCATGCAGTATGACCTGCTTCCCGCACCGGTCCCGGTCATTGATAACTATCGGCGCCATAAGATTGATCGTGGCCTGGGTGGGATCATCCGGAATTGTTGCCACGGCATAGACTGTCAATTCAGTAGAATTTTTGCTGTTGACATCCTCCATATCGGATCCCGTCAAGCGAAATTCATAACTCGGGTCAATTATAAACGGATTGATGATAAAAAGAGCGATAGGAGGATCATCCAATGCCTGAAGATATTGGAAGGGTTTAATCTCGTCCTTCTCCAGGACTGCAAATCTGTGGATTTGCGGAAATCCGGGCAATCCTTCCTTGAACGTGATGATCGTATTATCCGGCACTTCCAATTCCCCAAAATTGACTGACTTGATTAACATGGCGCCTCAATTAATAAGAGCAGCCTCACAAGGCCACTAAGATTTACCCGCAAAATATTCAGCCTGTGAGCAATTATCTCCAATACGCTTATCTCAAACGGGTTGTATTTTAACGTGTCTAGCCTAGAATGTCGAATAAGTTGCGCTGCTGCAAAATGGATCCCCCTGCGGTCATGGCTGTCTGTAATGCTGTTTGGACTTGGCTCAACCCAGTAACGGCCTCCGCCATGTTTGCATCTTCCACCTGGCTCTGTTGCGCTTTCAAGCTTGTTTCCTGCGATCCGAGATTCGTCTTTGCATTGTTCAACAAACCCAGGTTCGCCCCGATTTCTCCCCGTGCTATTCCCAAGCCGGACAGCGCAGAAGCGAATTGGCCCAGAGCCGTTTGTATGCCGTCCATGTTATTTGAACTCACATTGGACAGCAATGAATCCACGGCGGAAAATATCGAATTGAATGCAGCCGATCCCGGAACGCCTTCTTGTACTTCCAGCCCGCGGTCGACGCTGATTTTATTTGCAGTCTCGTCCCCCTGATACGAGACTGTGTCTCCACTTACAATAAAAGGAGCGGAACTTGTCCTGGACCCGGCAAATATATATCGACCAAGCACCTGGGAATTGGCAAGCGCTAATATCTGGTCCCGCAAAGACCGTATTTCCGTTCCAATAGTCGCCCGGTCGTCTGCAGTGACCGATTCAGATGCCGACTGGCTCCCTTTTGCATAGATCGATGTCACCAGATTGTTTACTTCATTAAAAATTGAATCAGCCATTCCAAGGAAATAAGAGCCTGAATCGATATTGGTTTGGTACTGATCAATCTCAGCGGCTTGATCTCTCATGCCAATCAGTTGGGCGCTGCTCGCAGGAGAATCTTTCAGTTGCGCCAGTTTTTTGCCGCTGGAAACCTGGCTGTTGAGCTTGTTCATCCGCTCGTTCAGCGTCTCAAGGTTCCCTAGAAAACTTCGGTATGTCTCTGATTGTGCAACGCGCATTTCTAAGCACCTATGAGATTAAGGATGTCACTGCTCAGGGTGTCCAGCACAGTAGCGAATCTGGCGCCTGCCTGATACGCCTTCTGATATTTAATTAGATTGACCGCTTCTTCATTCATATCCACTCCTGAAACCCCATCCCTTTGGTTTTTCAACTGCGCCAAAATGCTTTTTTGAGTTGTGATCTCTTCAGCAGCGGATTGCTCATCCGAGCCCACCCGGTAGATCAGGTGAGCATAAAACTGGCTCGCCGTTTCCGTGGAGGTCGTAAAGAGCTTTTCGTCTTTGACAGCAAACAAAAGGTTTGCATTTTCGTTATTACCCGGCCCTCCGGAAGGGCCGGCTGCCGCCACTTTCCTCGGATCGGAAATTGCGATGCTGATTGATCGCGCGGCACCGGAGTTCGAACCGGTGCTAACCGTCGTGTATGAAAAGAGATCCGTGCCGGAAATTCCATCCAGATCACTGCCCGCAGCATGCTGTTGATTTACTCTCGCCGCGATTGTTGCCGCCAAATCGTCCAGAGAGGTAAGATACCCGGTGATTTGATCTCGAGCCCCAATCAAACCCGAGAGCTTCCCCGACCGCAATGTGGAAGTGATATCCGCCCCACCCAGTTGCACTCCCTGAAATCCCGAGCCAGACAGCGGAGAGGATTCCAAGGAATAGCTGTCTTTTCCGGCTACGAGCAGCCCTCCCTGCCCTGTAGTTACGGTTATCGAACCGGATTCCGTTTCATAATAGGATGTATCGATAAGGCTGGAAAGATTCTCCAAAAGCTTTTGCCTTTCATCGCGCAATGCGAACTCGTTTCCAGATCCAGTTTCACCAGGAATTTGTTTATTGAGCGCTGCTATTTTTGAGGTGATCGAGTTGATTTCATCGACTGTGCTCGGAACAGAACTATTCACAGAATATTGCACCCGCTGCATACCGGCGCACAACCGATGTAATTCCGAGGTGAGGGCGGTGGCCTTTGACAGCACCTGCTGGCGCAATGTCAAATCTTCCGGCGTTGCAGACAAAGAACTGAAGCTGTTGAAAAAACCCGAAAAAGCTTCCTGCAGCCCTTGTCCGCTGTTTTCATTGAAAATGGAATCAATCTGCGACAGTGCACTTGACTGTGCTTGTTGCTTTCCCAGCGACTGCATCTCCTGGCCGATGCTGAAATCGAGGAATCGGTCTCGGTAGGCTTGAATACTTACAGCAGCGCCTCCGGATGCAGTTACATCGGCAAAAACTGCATCCTCACGTGTATAGGATTCATTGCTCGCGTTGGCAACGTTTCTCTGCGTAATGGACAGCGCGAACTGTTGGCTGGCCAAAGCCTGTTTAACAGATTCCAAGCCACTCAGGATTGAAGTCATAAGTATCGGATTTCAGCCGGCTCAACGGCACCAGTCTCAAAGGATATAGTCGCAATCCGTTCATTTATCCCAGCTGCAGCCTCTGCCTAGGCTCTTCTGGAAAATGATGGTGGAATTGGGGGAACCTGCTTGAACAGACCCGTTTTCTGATAGGAGCTCGTCGCATTGAAAAAAAGATCCAGCACCCCCTGGGAATAGTGAACAGACTTTTCAATCAGCCGGATATTGCGCTGGGTGACCGATTTCAGTTGTTTCACCATATTCCTGAACAGAGTGGCCTGGGACCTGATTTCCAGAGCTATCGATTGTTCAAGACTGTCGGCGAGTTTTGTCAGAGTAAACTCCTCTCGCGGAATCCCAACTTTTGCGCTCAAGTCCCTGCAGAGCCGCGCCATTTCACCCTCCAGGCTGCGAAGCCTGAAATTGAATGTTTCCTCTGCTTGCCTGCTTTCCAGGATGGCTTCCACGCTGCCTTGCACAAGCAAAGCTGTTTTTCGTCGCGCGTGTTCTATGAGATCGCGATAAGTGTTAATCTCCTCACGAACGATTCCCAGGAGCTCCGAGATCAGGAGATCCATGATTCAGATCCTGAGATCGATGTGTTGCGAGGACATGGAGTCATTTTCGTTCTGATCCCCCTCGGGCGGAGCACTATCCTGTTTTTTCTCCACCGGTTTCGCTTTCAGATTTTTAGGTTTTCGCAGCTGATCACCCAGCCGTTCTTCCCTTCCAATCCTCTCAAGAAACGGTGAAACGACAAGATTTAAGAGACCAAAGTCATCTGACATGGCCTTCTCCGCCTAGTCGGCCCTATCCCAACTTGTCCAGCAGATAACCTCCAATTATCTTCTCGGCGATCTTTTCTGCCTTCACATTGTAAGTGCCGGCTTCAATCTCTCTGCGAACTTGTTCCACCTTCATTTCCCGGACATCGGGAGTAGATCGAACCAGCTCATCAATATGAGAGATTTCCCGACTTCGGACCGACAACTCCAGTCTGTCCGCATCGAGATTACGACCTCCGTCGCTTTTCTGAGTCCGCTCTTGCTGCTGCGGACTATCGAGTCGCTGAACGTTGGTTTTCGAGCCAATCAAGGGATTCGAACTGTTATTAATCTCCATATACTCCTCAAGAGACTTACTCTTTGTGTTGCTTATCGTCCCCTTGATGATAGCACTTTAGGAATAATTAGCTACTTACAGCCTTTTAGACATCGCATTTCGATTTGCCATAATTGCCGTTTCGCGAAGCGGGTCGACCTGTTTTCCCATTCGAATTACTTCGAAATGAAGATGCGGGCCTGTGCTCCGCCCGGTATCACCCACGGTCCCAATATACTGCTGGGACGAGATACTGTCCCCCGCTTTCACGCTTATCGAACCAAGATGGCCGTATCTGGTTTGCATGCCTCCCGGATGTTGTATCAAAATACTGTTGCCATATCCACTTTCGTATCAGGCGGAAACGACGGTTCCAGGCAAAGCCGCCGCAACCTTCATGCCTTCGGGCGCAGCAAGATCCACGCCCTTATGCACACGCATCCTGTGAGAAAAAGGATCCACTCTCAAACCGAATCGGGAACTTACCGGAGCCTGGATCGGAAGCTGCAATTCGCTTATTTCCTTTTCATCTTTTTTTTCGCCTGAAGTCTCAACAGGCGCAGCAGCTTTAGGCTCAATACTCTGCTTTTCTACCGGGATTTGGCCGGATTCATTCAAATTCTTTCGAGCTTCTGTCTCTGAAAGGTTTTTATAGAGCATATTGGAAATCCCGAGCGCGCCGTTTCGCGCCATGTTCAATGAGATTTCCTGGTCGAACATTTCCGTGTATATGGATTTTCCGAAACCTTCTTTTTCGAAAAGTCCGGATTCTTCGATGGTCTCGCGCATAACCTTCAACAGGTATGACATAAAAACAGCTTCGAATTCCTGGGTTGATTTTTTCAGATCACCCTTATTTTTCTCAACAGCGGAGTTCTGAATAGACTGGAGCTTTCCTTCAAACCTGCTTCCAGGTCCGATCAGCATTTCGGGCGGCATTTGAGTCAGGCCGCCAATTGGAAATGAATCCTGCATTTCAGGCGTTCCTCAATTTTAGATTATCTCCAGGTCTGCAATCAAAGCTCCCTGTGCCTTGATTGCCTGAAGAATGGCGATTATGTCGCGTGGACCCGCTCCAATGGCACCCAGGGCTTTTACAACCTCTTCAACAC
>JAHFUH010000392.1 GCA_023265215.1 Acidobacteriota bacterium | reverse complement strand
GCTGGACCACATCCTGGGGCCTGTCGACCAGGTTTATCGGTGCGATAATTATGGTGCACGGCGACGACCAGGGATTGATTCTTCCTCCCAAACTTGCACCCTATCAGGTTGTGATTGTTCCGATCTTCAAGAGCGATGAAGAGAAGGCGTCGGTCCTGCAGGCCGCCGGCAAAATTCGATCGGAGCTTATGTCGAATTATCGTGTGATTCTGGATGAGCGCGAAGGAACAAGCCCGGGATTCAAGTTCAATGATTGGGAGATGAGGGGTGTGCCTTTGCGCATCGAGATTGGTCCAAAAGATGTTGCGAAAAACACGGTTGTGCTCGCCCGGCGCGATAAGCCGGGGAAAGAAGGCAAATCGTTTGTTCCGCAAGCAGGTTTGGCGGACGCAGTTTCGCAGGCTTTGATTTCAATTCAAAGCTCCCTGTATGAGCGGGCTCTCAATTTTCGCAATGCCAACACGGCGGCTCCCAAAAATTATGATGAATTCAAAACGGCTGTGGAAAAGGGATTCGCCTTTTCCTTCTGGTGCGGAGACGCGCAATGCGAGAAAAACATCAAGGAGAGCACCAAGGCTACCTTGCGCTGTATTCCTCTCGAACCGTCCGGTGATGCAGGCGCATGCATTTGTTGCGGCAAGCCGTCCCAACGAAGGGCCTACTTTGCCAAAGCATATTGACGGGGAATCGGTGATTTTGAGATTACGCTAAAACTCGAAGGTCTCTTAGGGCATGCGCAAGAATTACTTGGCATTTTGCTGCCGGCCCTAAGAGTTATAGAGTGGATTTCCATCGAGATCAAACCTCTCTGATTTATCCCATTGCACGCAGGAACTGCTGGACGGAGCTGAAATTCATATAGGCGTTGGTCTTTTTCTGTTCGCCTATCGTGGAAGTCGGGCTGCCTCCATAATCGTGTCCCGGATAAAGAACAATGCTGTCATCAAGATCGCGCAGCTTGTGATTCAAACTCCGGAACATTTTCTCGGGTTCACCTCCAGGCATATCCACGCGGCCGCATGCATCCACGAAAAGTGTGTCTCCCGACAGCAGGCAACCCTCGACCAGGAAGCACAGTGATCCCGGACTATGGCCGGGGGTGTGCAGGCATTCGACTGAAAGTCTTCCCACCAGAATTTTTTCGCCGTCCGAGACTTTTTTGAAATTCCCTGATCGACGGGTCACAAAATCCGTGGACATGCCGAATTCCCGCGCGACCGCCTTCATGTATTCGATCTCGTCGGAATGAATATAGACTTTTGCGTCAGTAGCCTGCAGCAATGATTCCAGGCCATTGACGTGATCGGGATGGCCGTGAGTCACGAGTATGTGTTTGATTTTCAGATTTGAATCTTTCGCCAGTTTCAGTATCTCCGGCACGTCCCAAGCCGGATCCACAACGGCCGCCTCTCCTGTTTCTGAGCAACCTATCAGATAAACGAAATTCATCATTGGACCCACTACCGCCTGCTTGAGGATCATTTTGCCGGATTCCATTTTCCCCTCCATTACCAGAGTATACAGAAAATCGGCCCAATAGGGGACGCTCCCCTATTTTTGCCTGCAAATCCAGGCAGGCGGCTACTGCAAGGGCGAAAACTGTACAAGGCGTCCGTGAACGCGTAATCTAATCATTGCAGCCTATAACTGAAGACCGCAGGGAATAATGAATCCAGTTGTATTTTTAAGCGTTTTTTGCCTTTTTATCTTGGGGACAGCAACGGCAGTGCCGGATGAGGGCGATGTTCCAGAATTTACAACCTGCCGCATAGCTCCTCGGCCGCTGCTGGAACTCTGGTTGCGCTTTCATGAATGGGGCCTGTGTCAGGGTATGGACTCAACCTTTGAGTTCAATGAAAGCGGCATGAAGGTGCGGAGCCTTGTTGAGGACGAGAAAAGCTTTCAGAAGTTTCAGGAGATGCTGGAACCGCTTCAAAACTCGTTCCGAATTGAGTTGGATGTTTCCCGCCCGAACGTTGAAAAAAGATCGAACGATGAAGATGAAAACGATCCGCCGCCCGGCATCTGGGAGAATTATGAACTGCGATACAATATTGGGGATCCTGTTGCTCAAGCCAAAGATCGGCCGGATTTCGAACAACTCCGGGCCGCTGCGTTCTCCGATGAAGTTCTGAAGCAGCGTTTGCGATTGTATGCTGAGCAAACCCTTGATCAGAGAAAGAAGATGGAACGCTATGCCTCGGAAATACGCGTGCTGGTTCATATCACCCTCGATCCGGCTATTGATCCGGCTCTCCAGGCAAAAGCGCGCAGCGTAAGCCTTGCACACGCTCGGGAATTAGGGAAGCTTCTGATGAAACTCGATACAAATCTTTCGCTCGCTATCCCAAAATCAAAATCAAAGGGGAGATTGCCTGCGACTTTTAAAAAAGCAGATGATGCCTCGCAAACCTTGCTGAATTCTTCCGATCAGATTGCGATCGATGCGCACGCTTTGGCGCAACGAATTTATCGCTTTGTGCATCCGGAACAATTTACGGTAGACTTGGACGAATTGCGGGAGCCGAGTCTTCTCGAATCAATAAAAGACCTGTTCAAGATGGATTCGGAACTTCAGAAGGAAATGGACAGGTACGCTAAAGGCAAAAAATAAAATGAGTCGAAACGATAGAATCCTAAAAGCATGCCGGCTTGAGAAAGCCGATTGTACTCCGGTCTGGTTTATGCGCCAGGCGGGCAGGTATATGGCGCGATATCGCGCGGTTCGGGAAAAATACAGCCTCATGGAGATGTTCAAAACCCCAGAAATAGCAGCGCAAATAACTCTTCAGCCTGTCGAGGCTTTTTCAGTGGACGCCGCAATCATTTTTGCCGACATACTCTTGCCATTGGAGGGTATGGGCATCGGAGTTGAGTTCTCTGCCAAAGGGCCCGAATTGCGCAATCCTGTCCGGAGCCTGGCGGATGTTCGCTCTCTGCGAGTTGCCGATCCGGATGAAGATTTGGGATTTGTTCTCAAAGCCCTGGAATTGGTGCGATCGGAAATTGATGGGAAGGTTCCCCTGATAGGATTTGCCGGCGCTCCATTCACGCTGGCAAGCTACGCAATAGAAGGGACCGCATCGTCCCAGTACCTTTTAACAAAGGATCTGATGCATCGAGACAGCACGGCATGGAATCTTCTTATGAGCAGGTTCCGAGAAACGATCGTGCGGTTTCTTAAGGCGCAGGTTCGAGCCGGCGCCCAGGTGGTGCAGATTTTTGATTCCTGGGCCGGATGCCTGAGCCCATCCGATTACCGCAATTATGTTCTTCCCCACAATCAGGAAGTCTTCCGTGAGTTGAAAAGCGAAGGAATTCCATCCATAAATTTCGGAACGGGTACTTCAGGATTCCTGGATCTGGTTTCGGAAGCCGGCGGAGATATTGTCAGCGTAGACTGGCGCATAAGGCTTGACGACGCCTGGCGTAGCATCGGCTCGAATGCAGGAATCCAAGGGAATCTGGATCCTGTCGCGCTTTTGGCCCCTCCGCCGGTTTTGAAAAAAAAGGCGGCTGAAATATTGGACCAGGCCGGTTTGCGCACCGGTCATATTTTCAACTTGGGGCATGGAATACTGCCGTCCACGCCCGAAGATTCAGTAAAAGCCCTTGCTGATTTCGTTCACGAATATTCCATGATGTGGAAGCCAGGAGCCGGAAGCCAGGAGCCAGAATAGTTCGTGCATAGGCGTATTCCGGCCTCCGACTTCTTGCTGCTAATCAAAAACCACAGTCTGCAGAGTTGAGATTTCTATTGTCTTGCCGCAGCGCGGATTCTTGCAGCGCAGCTTGTCATCCAGCCGAATTCGATAGCTGCGCGCTTTTGCAAATCTCGCCCGATCCTGCTCATTGGCGCCCCCAGGAATGGCAGCTTTCTTCGTTCTGCGGCGCCATTTGATGGGATATTCCAGGGTCTCCCGGCATTTTGGACAGTAGATATTTGCAGGTACAACTTCATCTTTTTCAGTATACAGGTCTCGTTCTTCCATAGGTTTTATTATAAACTGCATTGCCTGTCTCCACACTAAGAACTTGACGTGATATATTCTCAGCGGGTTAGGAGAACCGAATCCAGAACGAAAATCGCAGCACGATACCACGGGCTGCTAGTTCCTTTTTGACTCAGAAAATGGTTGGATATCATGGGATTTTTTCGAAAGCTCTTCTCGGACGAGTCGGATCCTTCAGAAGGCCAAATAAAAAGAGCGATCAAGCAAATAACTCAGGTTCATGGTGAGGCAGCCACTCGTGTGTCTGCCATGGAACGTCTGGCTTCGTGGCGCACAATGGACGCGGCAGCTGCTCTGCTGCGCAGGTTCACGGTTCAAACTCCTCAGGCAAGCATGGATTTGGAAGAGAAGCAATATGCCGTGCGGCTGCTCGTTCAGATGGGGCGGCTCGCAGCGGAACCAATCCTCAGCTTCCTCAGAATTGAGCCGGATGTGACCTATCCGGCTACTGCACTCAGGGAAATACTTCCGCCGGAGGAATTCCATGAAAAATTGATCGGTATATTGCAGGAGCTTTCGGCAGGTTACACGCGCTGGCCTGAAGCCAAGGCCGTGCTTATTGCGCACCTTTCAGACGAAGCCTTCCCTCAGGTATCTGACACCGTTCTTCGTTTTTTAAGCGACGAGGATGATGACGTCTGCATCTCGGCGATTGACTATCTTGCTCGCAAAGGCGATGAAATTGTGCGGGAAGAACTGCTTCAGACTTTTTTCCGGGCGGAAGCACGTCCAAGAGTTAGAGGAAGAATTCTCGATCACTTTTGTGAACGGGAATGGCTTGTCAAAGGTTTTCGGAAGAAAATGGAAGATGCCATTTCCATACCCTACTATCTGACATCCAAAGGCACCATCAAGCGCAAAAGCAATAACGAATGACGATTTTACCCATACATATGGCTCCAATCGTCAATCGTCAATCGTCAATCGTAAATAGAATTAGTGTTCCCCCAAAAAGGATTCGAGCGCCTGGTTGAAGGCCTGGGGTTTATCTAAGAATATTGCGCTCCCAGCTCCATCGATTACCTCAAGAGTTGCCCTCTTTATTTTTGATTTCAAGTAATCCCCCAGGAGGCGATTGTCGGAATTGGTGATAATCAGGGTGGGGACTGCAACATGGGATAAAGCGGGTCGCCTGTCGCCTGTATACAGATCGAAGAGCAATGAAATTGCTGCGCCCATCGGCGTCTTAAGACTGCCCGCGGCCAATTCGCTGTAAAGATACTCCGGCTGATTTACCTTAAAGAGACTGCGGACAAACTTGTCGGTTGCCTTCGCCCTGTTGTCCTGAAAATCAAGCAAAAGCGATCGGGCTTGCTGAAGAGTTGCCGATCCAGGATAATCATCCATCTTCAAAGCCGCAGGAGCGCCTCCAATATAAACGATTTTTTCCGGTTTGAATGTCTACGGGCTGGAAACATATTCCAGCAGCATCGTAGCGCCTGCGTCCCAACCTACTAAATAGGAATGATCGATTTTTAGGACCTTAAGCAAAGCATGCAGATCTGCAGCTTGCTGCTGGTATG